>CAZTEZ010000434.1:0-2731 GCA_964611815.1 uncultured Bacteroidia bacterium
TACGGCCTGACGATCATCTACGGCTCCATCGTGCTGCACTACCTGCTCTGTAAACTCTTTCGGGTGGATGCCGACAGCGCCATCATGGCCTCTGGAGCGGCGATTCTGAGTCCGCCACTCCTCCCGCCCATCGCCGAAGTGCTGGACAACAAGCAGGCGCTAATTTCGGGCCTCACGACCGGCATGGTCGGCTATGCCGCCGGTACGTATCTGGGTGTGCTGCTCGTGGAGCTACTGCCGAGCATCTTTGGTTAGTGGCCAGTGATGACGACGCGACGCGTCGATAAATACCGATTGCTGTTTGTTCGCATTTCTAGCACGTACAAACCTGGTGCGATTCCCTCGAGCTGCACCCGAAGCTGTCGTGCATTTGGCGTCGCTTCATACACAGTCTTTCCTGTCAAGTTGCGCAATTTGATTTGCTCTATGGGTTCCGGGTTGCTGATCGTAAAGCTGCCGGTGGATGGGTTGGGGTTAACCTGAGTAGAAGGTGCGAATGCTTCTGCACGTGAAGTGATCGGGCAATCGAGCGTGTGTTGCGAGAAGAAATTCCAAAGCTCCGAACTGGCGTTAATGTCCTCGTTGGTCTCCCCGGCGACGGGCTCCAACTGTGGCAATTCCACGCCTGGCCAGGTGTGCCCAGCATCGTTCAGGCGGAAGTGACGCACATCGGCACCGCAGTCACAGTCCGTGTAATCAAACTGAACAGCCGTCGAGTTGTCGTCAGTGACCACGTCCGGCAGGGCGGTAGAATCTAAAGACGAACTGCAATTATTGTTCTGTTGCCAAAACGCCATGAGCGCCATCGCCCCAATCACGTCGTCCGGCACGTTCGCCATATTGCCACCCTCATTGGGCACGGAGCTATCCGCTGTGCCATGCATCATGATCATCGGAATCGCGCGGCCCGGTGCGCAGGCGTTGTTCAACGGGATATTCTGCGTGGCGCCCAGCGCACTGATTGCCGCAAACTTGTCGTTCTGTTCGCAGGCGATTTTCTGCGCCAGAAAGCCACCATTGGAAAAGCCCGTCAGGTAAATGCGCTGAGTATCGACGGAGTGTGAGGCTACGATGCTATCAATCAGCACGTTCACGAAATCGACATCATCGATGCCCGCATCGTCGGCGGTCGTGCCGCGGCCGTCGGCCCATGCGAAGCCACCAATGGGGGTCGTCGCGCCGCCCTCCGGATACAACACATGGAAATCGTTGGCATCGGCTACCAGGTTCATGCGCGTAAAGCCTTGTACAGATGTCGCGTTGCCGCTGCCGCCGTGCAGCACAACCACAAGGGGGAGTTCGCCAGTAGCACCCGGCGGGGTGTACAGGGCATATTTACGCTGCAAGCCATCGTGTGAGAGGCTATCTAGTGGCGCAATTTGAGCGCTGAGCACCGTGACACTAAGCAGCAAGGTGATAAGACTAAGGAAAAGCTTCAAGATCATGCCACCAATGTAATGAACAACGCCGCATTTGCCAAGTGGCCGAAATCTCTACTGGCGCCTCTTCAGTGATGGTTAGCTTTGCAGCGCGCGCACAAACGCCGCCGTATCTGCCGAACCCAAAATATAGCGCTGCCCGGAATGCAGGCGGATGTCGACCAAATCGCGTTCGCCCTGGGTGACGAGCGTGAAGCGGTGGCCGCCTAGCGTGTAATGTTTGCTGTGAAAGCCCCACAACGGCAGGAAGGCAAAACCGCTGTTGAACACCATGCCGGGCAGGCGTTCTATGCACTCGACACTGGCGATGTTTTCGCGCGCAATGCGGGTGGTTTTCAGCTTGCTGATGGCGCGTATTTCGGTGTCATCGACTTCAAAGCGCAAGGGGCGCCAGAACCACGAGCCATTGATAAACGCTAACAAGACCGCTTGCATGAGCAGCCCACTGGCCGCAAAAGGGGGCAAAACACCTGCGACAATGAGGCCCAGAAATGCCACGGCACCGCCACCAAAAAAGACGTTGAACGACTGAAAACCCCAGAAGCGGAGCTTACTGTAAGCCTTTGGGCTGGCGTCAAAGGTCTGAACATTCATGCCCCAAGTTACTGAAAATCAACTTTACTCAGCTTTCGCAGCTTCGGTCTCAACGTCCGTTTTGCCCTCGGGGTCTTCTCGCTGTACCATCTCTTCATCGCTGCCGACGTAAACTTTTGCGTCGAAGAGCTTGTCCAAGAGGTCGATGACCATGGGCTCGAGGTCGCCGCGGTTGGGCAGCTCGGCCATCATGCCGTACATCGCCGCGCTGCGTTTGGGCACCACATCGCCACCGCCCATGCGCGATTGCATGGCCGTGAGCTTGCTCACCCAGTTTTCGGGCAGCGCGCGAGTCACCCCACGGACGAGTAGCTTGGTGGCGCGGAGGCTCACTTTGCGGAAACTTAGCTTTTTGGTTTGCGCGACCGCTTCTTCAAGGTCTTTCAGGAATTCATCCACGATTTTGCCGTGGTTGAGCGTGAGCGTCAGGTGCAGGCTCTCGGGGTTTTGCTGGCGGTCCATGTGGTAGCCGCGGATGGTCATCTCGTCGCCGATGGAGTAGATGTCGTGCTCATCCGAGCCGATGGCGAGAATCACGCCGTCCGGATCGCCCATGACTTTAACGCCGTCAATCTTCTCGATGCCGGCCTTGAAGCGCTTCCAGATTTCCTTCGTCTCTCGGGCGATTTCCTGATAGCCCTCCTCGCCCAAGTGCTTCATGATGGCCCAGGCCGCCGCAATGGGGCCGCCCGGACGGG
>CAZTEZ010000435.1:0-2724 GCA_964611815.1 uncultured Bacteroidia bacterium
GTGGTAGAGCACCGCGACTGGTTTGTCGGCGTCGCGCACATACATACGCGTACCGTTGTAGGACACCTTCTCCGCCTCCGCGAACTGTGCGCACGCTTCGAAGTCCTGCGCAAAAGGTTGGTACACCACACGCTCCTGAAAGAACGCGAGCACAACGCCAAACACCACATAAAACGCGACGAATATCCCCAGGGCCCGCACGCTCCGCTTGCTCATACGGCTAGTATAGCAACGACCGGGATGAGGTGTGCCCTACCTGCACGTACACGCTGCACTGCAAATACCAGGTCTATTTTTGTTCGTGCTTAATAGAAGTACGCACTCGATTTTATGCTATTGTTTGCTACATGAATCTGTATACAAAGCTTCAATCCGCAACAAGCGAGGAGGATGTTAAAGACTTATACATTCAAACCTTGGGGCTAAAAAAATACCAAAAAGGTTTGATTGATATCCAAACGAAAGAAATTTGGTTTGAAGCCAAGGCCGGTAGCACGCACACCAGCTTTGAGATGTTCACCCAGCTCCTGCATTACGCCAAGGAGTGGCTCAATCACGGCGAAGAACTTCCTCCGTTTCTTTGTGTGATTGACACCCATAAAGCCGCCATCATGAAAACGATAGACGCGCTACCTGTCTTAGAACGTAAAGATATCAAGTGGGGGAAGTCGGCGAGCGATGTCACCCCCGAAGCGCTCGCAGCAGTGTCAGCACACATTGGCACCTACATGGTGTCGTTCAACATCAAAAGCCACGAACAAGAATTTATCGACGCGGTGAAGAATGCTATCAAACAAGGCGAAATCATTCGCACGCAAATTACCCCAAACAACTTGAAGCAGGTCTTCGACCGCTGGGTGGAGATGGTTGGGCGTGAACTTGCAGGTGTACCAGAGGAAGACTACGCACTCCTCTTCTTCGCCGACATCATGCACGACGGCACCTTTTCTTCTATCAAAGACTTGCCGGCAGAACTGTTGCACAAAGACGGTGTGCCGGTGTTTGCGCTTGGTGGCAAGCTCTACGAGCTCGGCAACAAAGAAGGCTACCGCCGCTTCTGGGCGATTTACCATAAACCGCCAAAGGCTGAGCACCGCAACTACCTCCTCGAGCGCCGCGATTCATTGATCCCACTCGATGAGCGCAGCTTCAAGGGTGCGTACTACACGCCGCTGCATGTCGTCGACGCTGCCTACGACAAACTAACCGAAACCCTCGGCGAAGACTGGCAAGACGAGTACCTGGTGT
This sequence comes from uncultured Bacteroidia bacterium, assembly GCA_964611815.1. Taxonomy (GTDB): domain Bacteria; phylum Bacteroidota; class Bacteroidia; order J057; family CAZTEZ01; genus CAZTEZ01. Next base: position 1,249 of record CAZTEZ010000435.1, read on the forward strand.
GGGACATGTGCTGTGGTGTAGGGAACTTAGAGGTAAAGCACAGCAACCATCGTAACCTATATATGAGCACGCTCGACCAAGCCGACATCGACGTGATGAAAGCCACCAAGACCTGCGTGGCGGCGGAGCGCTTCCAGTACGACTACCTCAATGATGACATCACCGATGACGGGCAAATAGACTACTCCCTCACCAACAAAGTTCCCGAAGCGCTCCGCCGCGCCATCAAAAGTGGTAAGAAGATTTTAGTGCTGATCAATCCGCCGTATGCGGAAGCAATGAATGCCGATAATACTTCAGACAACACAAAAGCAGGAAGCAAGAAAAGTGTCTCAAAAACAACGGTTGCCAAAACAATGGGAGTCGGTGGCTATGCCGATCGTGAGTTGTTCATTCAGTTCTTACTTCGAATCCAACGCGAACTGCCAGCTGCGACAATTGCCATGTTTAGTACACTAAAGTACGTCAATGCACCAAACTTCGAAGGGTTTCGCAAACAATGGGATACGGATTATTTAGGAGGATTTATCGTTCCTAGTAAATCTTTTGAAGGGCTAAAAGGAAAGTTCCCTATTGGTTTCTTGCTGTGGCAAACCAGCCATGGTGACGGACACTTGAGTCAGATATCAGAAATAGAAGTCGAGGTGCTTGATGACGATGCTCGACCAATAGGCAAAAAACGATTCTATAATCTACCTAAAGAGTCATTTCTCAGCGAATGGTTTGTGCGCCCACGATCAAATACTGTACCAGCTGTACCATTAAAAAACGCTGTTACTCCAGCGGCGAGTGCAGCCAAGGACTTACGTGGTGCAAAATGGAGTGACGGAGCCATCGGAAGTATGCTTTGTGCCGGTAACGATTTACAACACGCGTCAACTTTAACGGCCTTGCTCTCATCAGGCTTTAGTAGTGCCGGCGCATTCTTTGTAAAACCAGACAACCTCGAGAAGGCTGCTGTTACTTTCACCGTCCGCCGCATCATCAAACCCACCTGGCAAAACGATCGCGATCAATTCCTGCAACCGACTGGTGAGCTGACTGACGAATTCAAAAACGACTGCTTAGTGTGGATGCTCTTTAACGGCAGCAACCTGACCGCGAGCGCAAACGATTTGGAGTGGAACGACCAAAAGTGGAGCATCGTCAATCACTTTATTCCGTTTACTGAAGGCGAGGTGGGGGCGCCCGAGCGCTTTGAGAGTGACTTTATGGTGCGGTACATGGCAGGGAAAACGTTCTCTGCCGAAGCTACCGAGGTGCTCGCGCGAGGGCGTGAACTCTGGAGTGAATATTTCAAACACACCGACCCGTATACCGTGCGAGAGGAGCTGAAGCTGGGCCGCCCCGACGTCGGCTGGTACCAAATCCGCCAAGCGCTCAAGCGTCGCAACGAAGCAGGGGATGTACCGCCAGTCTCCTTTACCGAATTTGAAAACGCTTACAAAAGCCTCACAGGAAAACTTCGACCGCAAG
>CAZTEZ010000436.1:0-2694 GCA_964611815.1 uncultured Bacteroidia bacterium
CGAGCTTGCGCACAGCGCGGCTCATTTCGTTGCTCATGCGGTTGAAATCGAACAGGAGCGCGATGCGGCGCTTGCGGGCCGATTCGTCTTTAGCCTGCACCAGCCAGGGCGTCTCCTCGAGCACCAGGGCTTTCAGCTCCTGGTTTTTCTCCAGGTTGCTCATGAGCGCCTCGGGTTCCAGGTCGCGCCACTGCTCAAATACCCGCTTGATGACGGGCTTCTGCTCGATGATGTGCGATGCCAGGCTGTTGGCATACAGGCGGCTGAACACCTGCTCGGCGCACTCGTGGGGGTACTCCATCAAGTACGGCAGGGCCTGCACGGCATACCAGACAGGCGACTCGGTGAACTCCAGCGTCAGGCGGTGGTGTTTCAGCGTTTTACTTTTGCCGGATTTCGTCAGCTTTTCAAACGTGAATTCCTTCTCAGAGTTGCTGTTGATCCACAGCGGCATGGTTTCGGTAACCATCATGCGATTGGGCAAGATGGGTAGCACGTTTTCCTCGCCGTCGCTGAAGGTGTCGGTCTTGGCAATGACGCGAAACGCGACCGCACCCGTGCGGTCGGGCACCGTCAGCTCCCAGGCGAGGGCCGAGGTCACGCCGGCTTCCAGTTCGAAGCCTTGTAGCGCGCTTTCGTTCGCAAACTCTGCGTCGATAGGCTTTAGGGTGCTGGCATCTAGCAGTTGCAGGGTGGCCTGGCCCGATTGCGCAGCCTCGCTCATGTTCGTGAGCTTGGCCGTCAGGCGAATTTGGTCGCCCTCGCGGAAGAAGCGTGGCGCGTTGGGCGTAATCATCAGCGGCTTCTGGGTCATAAAGCCGTCCTTCATCAAGCTGCCGGTCAGCAGGTCGGTCGTGTGCGCCTGGGCGAGCAGCTTCCATTCGGTCAGCGCTTCCGGAATCACGAACGCGAAGACCACGTTGCCGTCTTCGTCCGTTCGTAGTTCCGGGTAAAAGAAGGCCGTTTCGTTCAGGTTGGTGCGTATTTTTACGTCGTCGAAGTTGGGTTCTTCCGCAGCATCTGAACCGCCACCTGGTCCCTGTTCATTCGCATCCTGATTGAGGCTGATGCTATCAACCGCTTTTTCCTTCTTTGCTATGGCGGCTCTTTGCACCTCTGCTGATGGCGCTGGCGCTGCTTCCGCTTCTTCCATGGGTTCGCCTCCAAAATCACCACTTTCCCCGTCGAAGTCATCCATGCTGAACTCATCGGCTGCGGCGCCCGAACGCACCATGCGGTCGTAGCGGCCACGGTAGCCAAATTGCCAGTAGTTGCCCTCGCCAAACACCAATAACGTAGGTGCGTAGAAGCCCGGGGTGGGGAAGCCGATGTTGGCTTCCGGCGCATACACCCGCGAGACAGCGCGGCCGTTGGGGCCCTCGTCCCAGCCCTGCATGTAGGAGTAATAGCTCGGCCAGAGGCCAAGGTAATAGCTGTTGCTCGCGAACGCATCGAGTGATTTGTCGTACATGCTTGCCAGCAATTCGGCGGCCACGGGGTCGCCATCGGGCCCTTTCACGGTGATGCGCCACTCCTGCTCGCTGCCCGGCAGCATGGGCGAACGGAAGGTCGCCAACTCCAGTTTCAGCTGCTTGTTGCTCCAGGGAACGTAGATGTTTTTGCTGAAGCTGTGGATTTCGCCGAGGCCCCAAACCGTCAGTTGGAAGCCGAAGCCCCCGCGGTGTTCTTCCTTGATTTCGAAGTCAATCGTCTGCCGGCCGGGCTTGATTTTGATGAGCTCTACCGTGCGCTTGTCCTGGTGTTCGACCTCCAGGATGCCATATAGCGGCTGGTCGAGCGCGGTGCCGATCTCCAGCTTGGCGGTCTCGCCAGGCTCGAAGCTGTAGCCCTCAAAGCGGTGCCAAAACACCTGCTTGCGCGGGATTGCCTTTGCATCGTTTTTGATGAGTTCGAAATCGTCTTTACCGCTCACTTCTTCGCCGAATGCATCCTCGGCTTCCACTACGAACCGATAGAGCCCCTGGTCGAACTGCTTCAGGTCGTCGATCGTGATCTCAAGTCGGCCAGTGCTGTCGATCTCGTACCGCTTTTCCCAGAGCACTTTCTCATCAGTGCGGTTCGTGTTGTAGTCTTCGCTGTAATGCAAGTCGTAGGGGAACATGCGCTTCCAGTCTTCAAGCGCGATGGTGCCGGTGTCTGGGCTGCTGAGCGCCCGGTCGCGCAACACCCGAGGGGCATCCTGGCGTTGGTAGAGCTTGAGCGTGACGCTGCTGGCCAGCGGCTGGCCGTTCAAGTTGCGGCTGGTGAGGGTGATTTCGGGCGACTCGCTCGGCACGATGACGCTGGGCGCGTTTACCTTCACATTCATCGCCACATAACCTACTTTGACGGTGCTGCTCGCAGAGCGCGTTTCGCCGCTAAGGTCCGTCACGTCGACCTCTACTTTGTACGAAAAGGTCGGCTTGCCCTTGGGGTCGAGTTTGGGGTCGGGCAGGGCGAGGAAGTCAATCTCGAACTTGCCCTGGGCATCGGCGGTCACTTCGCCATTCGCAATTTCGGTTTTGCTGGAGGGCGAATAGTAGCGCCACCACCACGGGAAGCTCGCCTCGCGCGTGATGCGGTAGCGCACCTTGGCATCCGAGACGCCCGCGCCGTAATAGCTCATGGCCTCGCCGCTCACCCGCACGCTGTCGTTCAAGCGATACGTGCCTTTTACGGGGTCCATCGTTACCT
>CAZTEZ010000437.1:0-2677 GCA_964611815.1 uncultured Bacteroidia bacterium
GTTTTTTCTGCATTGCACGTGAAACACAACTCATTTTTATAGCCTGGAGCGACGATGCTTATCGAGTACGCAGGCCTCTTTTTAAGGAAAACGCTTTATGTCATTTACCACACTGGGTCTATCGCAGCCCCTTTTACGCGCCGTTGCCGAGGCGGGCTACACCACGGCCACGCCCATTCAGGAGCAGGCGATACCCGTGATTCTCTCGGGCAGAGATCTTCTGGCGGCCGCACAGACCGGCACCGGAAAAACCGCAGGCTTCACCCTGCCGCTTCTCGAACTGCTTAACCGCTCCAAAGCAGCCTCCAAAGCGCCGCGCGTGTTGATTCTCACCCCAACGCGCGAACTGGCTGCACAGGTCGGCGAAAGCGTACGTACCTACGGCCGCCACCTGCCCCTGCGTTCAGCCGTCATCTTCGGCGGGGTCAATCTGCGTCCACAGATCAGCGCGCTGCGCCAGGGCACCGATATTGTCATCGCCACGCCGGGCAGACTGCTTGATCATGTGCAGCAAAAGAACATTGATCTCTCACGCATCGAGCGACTGGTACTTGATGAGGCCGACCGCATGCTCGACATGGGATTCATCAACGATATCAAAAAAATCCTCGCATTGCTGCCCAAAACGCGTCAGAACCTCCTCTTTTCGGCCACCTTTTCCGGGCCGATCAAGAAACTCGCCGCATCCTTGCTGCACCAATGCGTCACGATCGAAGTGGCCAGAAGCAACACCGCATCGACCCAGGTGTCGCAAGTCGTACATCCGGTTGATCGCGAGCGCAAACGCGAACTGCTGACGCACCTCATCACCAGTGAAGCGTGGCGTCAGGCGCTGGTCTTTACCCGCACCAAGCACGCCGCCAACCGCCTCAGCGAGCAGTTAAGTAAAGACGGCATCAGCGCTGCGGCCATCCACGGCAACAAGAGCCAGGGGGCACGCACGCGCGCGCTTGCGGATTTCAAGGCGGGCAAGGTGCGTATTCTCGTCGCCACCGATATCGCCGCACGCGGCATCGATATCGATATGCTCAGCCATGTGGTCAATTTCGAACTGCCCGATCTCGCCGAAGATTACGTCCACCGCATCGGCCGAACAGGTCGCGCCGGAAAGGAAGGGGCGGCGATCTCGCTTGTCTGCGTGGACGAACACGCCCTGCTGCGCAATATCGAAAAATTCATCAGACAGGACATCACCAGAAGTACCATCAAGGCTTTTACCCCCAACCCCTCCATCGCTCCCGAGCCGATTCGTCGCAAAACTGCGCCGCAACGGCGTCGGTAAGCGCCACCCCATCGATATTTGGTTACATTTTGATCACTTTTTAAGTTTTAGGGAGTTATGCTTACTTCTGGTACGTACGAATCATCCTAGATAAGGCAGCCCATGAATCAAACCTTTTTGATCGTGGCTATGGGTCCAAAAAGCCCTGTGATAGCAACGCCTCAACACAAAAGGGCCGCTGCAGGATTTGCAGGGATTTTCGGATCGGGTTTTGATAAGAGTCGTTCTTTGCAATCGATCTGCCATACGGGTCACCGTTAATTGAGCAACGCCGTGTGCGCCTCTGACGCGTCACACTTTATGGACCATCAGTACAGCCGCTCATTGCAGACGCAAGGGAGTGCAACCGACCGCTCTAAAGAGGGCATGTTGCCACAGTGCAACTCCAATAAGGATATCGACTCCTTGCGGCATGAACGCGATATCGATGCGCTACGCGCAGCCTGAGACCATCAGCCATACCCCCAAGCGTCTTGTGCATGCGCTTGAGAGGCCGCCTGATCGTGGCCTTTTTGACTAAATTATTTGCCTTGATGCGGTATCGCAACGATACCCGTCCAAGGTTCTAAAGACCATTGCCCCACATATGAAGTTTCTTCGCCATCACCAGATCATAGGCGTCCAGTAGGTCGATACGGTTTGAGGCGCGGTATTCCAGCGCTTCGAGTTGCGCCATCACTTTGTCAAAATCGATGGTGCCGCGCTGCTGCATGATAATGATGTGCGCTGCATTGGCTAGCGTGGTGTAGCACAGCTGCAGTATCTTTTCGGGAAACGCATGATGCTGAAGCTGATCCTGTAGCACCACCACATCATACTCCCTAGGCGGCGCGCGAAGGGGAGCCTTGAAGTGCTTGATGTCGTGACGCTTTACATGTAAGCCCACTAGTACCTCATGTTCGCCCGGATAGCACTCCAGCGAAAGGGTGCCGTTTACATGCAGAAGCATCTCGGCGAGCGCTGTGGCTATGGCATCGGTATGGGTCGTGGCAATGAGATATTTATTCCCCGGCAAGGGGTTGAAGAGTTCGAGAAATTGTTGCATCAATAGCGCAGTTCGTGTAGCTCTTTGAACAAGAACGCTTCAACGACATCATCAATGCTACGCTGCGTGTGCGCCACCAAAATCGCAATATTCTCCTCCTGAAAAGGCCATATGTATTCGTTGTCGCCAATCACGATCACCGCATCGATCCACTCCTCGATTGCCTCGCGGCTGTCGAAAAAGCGGATTTCGACGACCTGCCCCCCTTCTATCTCCATCAGTGTTGTAGGGTGGATGAGCGAGAGCGAAATCTACCGTTGGTCGCATGGGTATTGGTGGACTGCGCTACGCTTGTGCACCCTAGTGTGCCCGACATGGGCATGGACTTGTTACCTGAGAGGAGGTAACCG
>CAZTEZ010000438.1:0-2654 GCA_964611815.1 uncultured Bacteroidia bacterium
CTACCACATGTCGCGCAACCGGCTGGAGGGCCTGGCGAACACCCACGGTGCGCAGTTCCACGCGGAGTACGCGCCCAGCAAACGCTTATCCATCGCCGGCGAGTTTGGCCGCCGCTGGAACCCGCCTGTCGACAACTACGAACACAACAAGTACGGTGTGCCTGATGTGTACCAGGTGGATGCAGACATCATTTACGAGTTCAACAAGCTGCTGAAGGGTCTATCCGTGCGCTTTTTGTACATCTACAACTTCGCCGCCGAAGACAACCTTACGCTATCGCAGCAGTACTATACGACCAACTTTCACCACTTGAATTTGATCGTGCAGGTGGATTGGTAAACTTATACGTTATCCGAACTCAAGCCATCTTTGTTCTCAACTCACTGTATGATTAGTTTATGGATTTCGACCGCACTATTGTTATGGGCTTTCGCTTTGATTGCGTAAAGGCCTGGAGCATAGTCCGATACATCCACTTTTAGGCGATCAGCATTCGGGTGTAGCGTTGAGATCAGTTGACCTTGGATGTTCCAAATTTCAATTTGCATCATCGGTACTCCTGTTATTGTGAAGCTGCCTGACGCGGGATTGGGAAAGACCTTGATGCGACTTTGGTGATTCGTCAACTCGTCGATACTTGTAACCGGGCTTAAGTCCGAACAATCAGGTGATTCTAGTTCAGTGAGATAGTTAGTCGTGCAGGCGTTGCACATCACACGCTTGAAAAAACAGGAAGTCGCATCGACTCTTTTGCCTCGGTCTTCAGTGCAGTGCCCGCCAACAGAGTCAACATATAATACGGAGCAGCCTCCAAAATCCGTCAAGATTTCGTGAATAGCCCCAGAGCCACCAATACCTTCCGGCGTGGAGCCAATTGGCGTGTTATTGTCTAATAAGCCGTGGAACATTATAGCAGGCACCATTTCATCCTTTTGAACAGCAGTCTCAACTGTGCCCCCACACCAATTCTGTACCGCTTTATAACTAAAGTCATTTGTTAGCGTGTTGCCGGAGGTGTTCAAATCGCCCCAGTTGTCTGCGATATCTGGAATTAACCCATTCCAATCGTCTTGATCGGCGAAAATCATATTTAAGGCAACTCCAGAACCAGCGCTTTTCCCGCCAATGAACATCCATGAGGTATCAATGCCATAGGTTGCTGCATTTTCGACAATAAACCTCGAGGCTGCATTCACATCTTGCTGTGCTCGGTATGCAGCAGCATTTAGATTGTCTTTGGGATTCGTATCATCATAACCCGTTCGGTAGCCAACACTTGCGGTTACGAACCCTTTTTGCGTGAAATACCGACTGTCAAGGCTCATGATTTCCTTAGTGCCGGAATCAAACCCACCGCCATGAATGAGCATGATGAAAGGTCGTTTGCTTAACGTATCGTCTGAAAAAGAGGGGTACCTAATATCCATTACCAATGTTTCAGGTATACCGGTATAGTCATCGGCGGTTCCGTAAACAATACTGGTATCTTCGGTGATCTTTTGGTTACCGAAAATTTTTACAGCAGTAAAGCGATCGTCTGATGTACAGTACTGAGCTTGAGCTGTTAGTGAAATCGAAAGAAGTAAGGTGATGAGTAGAAGTTTTGCTGTCGTCATAGTTGTTTATTGTCATTCAACATCTAAGATTAGCATAAAAACAGTGGATAACAAGGCGTTGGCAAAAAAGGGGAGTACATACTTATTGCGCTGTAATAAAAAATACGCTGTTCTTTTGGTAACTCTCACCCGAGCCTCAATCTGACCACGGCGCAGAGAATCCTATTGAACTACTCCACCCGCTTCAGCACACACTTATGCCCTTTACACTCGTAGAGCAGCGATTCGCTAGAGTCAGCACCCTCTAGCTGCGTGAGGCGCACTTTGCCCCAAATGCTCACATACCGCCCCACAGCTTCGGGATAGAGCCGCGTCGACTTATGCGGCTGGCGCTCGTCGATGCGGCCCTTGGCAATCAGTTGGCCGTCAACATACTCAACGTAAAATCGCCGGCCTTCAGGGCTTTCGTAGGTGCCAGTAATGGGCGCCACAATCTCGGGTGTTAATGGCTTGAGGCGCGCGACGCGGTGCTCGACCTTGCCCAGCGCCCAACTGAGCTGCGTGAGGCTGTAATTCCAGTTGAAGTCTTTTTTTATGGCCGGTCCCTGGCGCACGATGATGGTGTTCGTTACGGGGTTGGCAATGATAAACTGCCCGAGCAGGCCGTTGGCCTGAAGCACCTGGCGGTCGGGGTCGCCCGCGTCATCCATCACCCACCAGCCACGGACGTATTGCCACGAGTGCCCGCGCGTGGTGTCGGGCGTGCGTGAGGCTTTCACCCAATCTTCGTTCAAGAGTTGCTCGCCGTTCCAGTTGCCATTGTTCATAAACAGCCGCCCAAACCGCGCCATATCGCGTGCGGTGACGGCCAGCCCGCCATAAGCCTTCGCGTGGCCACCGTCGCGGTCGGTCGACATATAGGCCGGGAACTCCATGCCCAGCGGCTCCCAAAGTTTCGCTTGCGCATAAGCCGCCCAGCTCGTGTCGATGGCCTCTACCAAAACCAAGCCTGCAACGTGTGCATCCAGGGATTTGTACGCCCAGGCCGTGCCGGCCGGGAAGCGCGTTTTCACTTTTTCGATGAGCTGGTAGCTGTC
>CAZTEZ010000439.1:0-2653 GCA_964611815.1 uncultured Bacteroidia bacterium
AGCATCGTCAGCCCTGACGATCCTAACTTTAATAATGAGATTCGTGTCCCGTACTGGCAGACTGCCGGTTTCATCGATACGGCGTACACTTTCAATCCTGGTACCAGCCGCAACCCGATACTGGCCAATTACAACCAGTCGATCTACGATTACTATGGCGAGAATCCGCGTAATCTGCAGCAGTCGCTCGGCTTCTTCAGTACGCCGTTCCCGCCTTTCACAACGGACCCCATCTTTACGAACAACATCTTGAACGCTCAGGATTTGTTGAACAATGGTGGTATCATCAACGGCTTCAATAGCCCGTTCCTGAGTTCTGAGATGAATATCTATTCGCTTTTCGTCGGTCAGGGCTCAATTAGCAACAGTTACGTGCAACGCCAGAACGAGCGCTTCCGGGCGACTGGTCAGGCCACGATAACCATAGGTAAAGAGACCAGGACTCGTAATAACATACATAACATTAAGGTTGGCTTTGAGTTCCAGCAGGACATCAACCGCCTGTGGTACATCTCGCCGACCAACCTCTGGATTTACGCCCGTAATCAGGCGAACCGCCACCTGGCCAACCTGGATACCGCGCAGGCGAATATCTTCTACGAGCCGTACAACAACACTTTCCTGGCGCGCCTGAGTCCGCTTTATGCTGAGAATGACCAGTCGACTTTTGATGCGAACTTGCGTCAATCGCTCGGGCTGCCGGTTGATGGCACAGAGTTTATCAACGTGGACGGCCTGGACCCCGACCAGCTTGAACTCGGCTTCTTCTCAGCCAACGAGCTCTATAACAACTCAACTGGTGGTTTCGGGTACTACGGCTATGATTATGTCGGTAACGTGACGGATAACACGGAGGGTAACTTCTTTGACAACCCTGAGCAGCGTCCGCAGGATGCGTTCCGCCCGACTTACATCGCTGGTTACATCCACGACAAGTTTGAGCTGGATCGGATCTTCCTGTCGCTCGGCTTGCGTGTCGACCGCTACGATGCCAACCAGCAGGTGCTTCGCGACAAATTTAGCCTCGTGCCGCTCTACAGTGCTGGCGAGACCTCTGAGTTGCTCGGCGTAGAACTACCGCGCGCTGCGAGCGATGACTGGGTGGCGTATGTAGACGACGCGCTGAACCCGACCGCGATTCTCGGTTACCGCGATGGTGACCGCTGGTTCGATGCCGATGGCGCACCGGTTGACCCCCAGCGTCTGCAGGTGAACGGCCAAGTGCAGCCGCACATCGTCGAGGATTCGATTTCGATCAACTCGTTTGAGGATTACAGCCCTGTGCTCAACTTCCTCCCGCGTATTTCGTTCTCGTTCCCGATTACCGACAAGGCTAACTTCTACGCGCACTATGACGTGCTGACGCAGCGTCCGCCGTCTGCGAGCTTCCTGTTCTACGGTCAGTATCTGTTCCTGGAGCAAAACGCTACCAGCGCCATCAACAACCCGGCCCTCCAGCCGGAGCGAACGGTCGATTACTCGGTGGGCTTCCAGCAGCTGCTGAACGAAGAAGGCTCGCTCGCCCTGAACGTATCGGCCTACTATCGTGAGATGCGCGACATGATTCAGATCGTGCGTAACCAAAACGCGTATCCGATTACCTACGACTCGTTCGAGAACCTTGACTTCGCCACTGTTAAAGGCTTCAGCCTTGAATTCATGACCCGCCGCATGGGCATCTTCAAGGGCAACATCGCTTACACGCTGCAGTTCGCCGAAGGTACCGGCTCCAGCTTCACGTCATCTCGTGCAGCCTTAAACGCTGGTACAGAAGGATTCACTGTGTTGCGTACACTGCTGCCGCTGGCATTTGACCAGCGCCAGACGATCACCGGTAACGTTGACCTGCGATGGTTACCCGATCGCTTCGGCAACAAGCGTGGCCCGCGTATTGGCAACGTTTATCCGCTGAACAACTTCGGCGCCAGCATGACGTTCAACGTCGCTTCTGGCCGTCCGTTTACGCGCAGCGCCATTCCGAACCAGGCCGATGTCCAGTTCGGTGTAAACTCAACGTCTCAGGTGCGTGGCAATCCATTTGGATCACGCCTGCCCTGGACTTACACGCTCGACCTGCGTGTCGATCGTGACTTCGTTATCAAGCTCGGCAAGAAAGACGAGAATGCAGACTTCGACGACCGTCGTGCGCTGCGCTTCAACGTCTATGCCGTAGCGCTTAACCTGCTGAATACGCAGAACATTGTCGGCGTATACCAGTTCACTGGCTTGCCAGATAACAGCGGTTTCCTTGAAACCGGTGTGGGCGAGAGTGTACTGGAGAGCGAAATTGATCAAGAGGCATTTACTGATCAATATCGCGCTGTAGAGCAGCTCGGTGGTAACACGGGTATCCCGTGGGGCCCGCCGCGTCGCATCCGTCTTGGTGTAATGTTCTCATTCTAAATCGCTTAAAACTCGGGAAAATGTATTACAGAATTCTACACCTGATGTTAGCGCTGGTGCTGGCGGCTGGGCTTCAGCCCGCACTGGCCAAATACGACGTCAACAAGCCAGAGCCCGGCACTGACAAAAAAGGCACCGGCAAAGCGCCACGCACTGCCGAAGCCTGCCTGCCGGCCACTTCAACGGCTGAGCTAAACATTAACAACACGCGTGCACTGCTTCACAACGGTGGTGATATGTGGTGGGACCT
>CAZTEZ010000440.1:0-2634 GCA_964611815.1 uncultured Bacteroidia bacterium
TTGAATTCCCAGAAATTAGTTGAACATTAACGCGTTTTTCGCGCGCCAGCAGTGCTGTGCTCATAAGCTTTGTGCCAATTGAAAGTGGAAGAGAACGCTCTAGCCGATATGCGCCAAGACTTATTCGCCCTCGGTCTCCGAGTCGCCATTCTCGGGCACATCTTCGGCGGGGGTGCGGGCACCGGGCAGCTCACGATCGGGTAGCTTTGTGCCAATCACCGGCTCTACCTGGTAGCCCTCCTTGCGCAAGAGTGCGATCAGACCGTCATCGCCTCCCAGATGGGCGGCGCCCACGGCCACCATCGTCGGTTGCGCTTTGATCAGCTCGATTGTGCCTTCCGTCATCTCGATATTGCGCTTGGTTAGCAGCTGGTCTTTCATGTCGGTGGCCAGGCCCTGGTCTTCGTCGAAGAGGCCCATCAGGCCCTCCAGATTGCCGTCGAGATAGAGCATCGTCATGCGCTCCATCATCTCCTCGGCCTCGCCACTTTCCACCTCATCAGAAGCTGATTTCAGGGTTTCGATCTGCTTTTTGATCGGCACATCCGTGAAAATCTTCGCCTGCGACTCGGGCGTCTCCAGGCCCACCACCGTGATGTCGGCGTGCTCTGCGGCGTCGTTCAGACCTTTGTCGAGCGGCTGTAAACCTTGCTTTTGCAGCTCCAGGGTCTCTTTAATGGTGTTGGCCTGCTGCAGCATCATCCAGACGAAAATGGGCTGAAAGCGATTGTACACCTGCAACGGCATGCCCATCTTCTCCTGCATCACTTTGTCAATTTTCTTGTAGTCCTTCTTTGACAGATGGTCTTTGAGCGACTCGCCTTCAGGCAGTTGCAGCAGCTGCATAACTTTCGCCTGCGTGCCCATATCGAGCCTGAGCTCGAGCGCGAGCACCTCGATGTTGTCCCAGGCCTCGTAGAACTTGTCGGTGAAGTCATAGACGCGCTCGTCGGGGATGTGCATCGTGCCGTACAAGTATGAAGGCGCTTGCAGATCCGGGCCGGTGATTTTCCAGAGCAACGACTGCGCCTGCACGGCCGGCATACCAACCGCCACAAGCAAGAACGTCAGGAAGAAATTACGCTTAAGCATAGCTGGGAAAGTCTAAAGGTGAAAGGGCTAATGTGTGATTCAAGAAGAAGCTAATCTACGATTTTCGCAGTGTTTGGGGGCGAAAAACAGCAGAAAGCCTCCCTCTGGGCCACACAAACTGTGCCAGACTGACACTGGCTGACAGATGACCGCCCGCTGAGCCGCCGCCTTCCGCGAGGATTGGTAAATTGTCACTCCCAAGCCCCTAGCCGATGTTAGAGAACCTTTTGAACGACCTGAGCAAGACACTTGACCCCAAGCTCATCTACGATGTAATTGTGCCGATACTGATACTGCTGGCCGGCTTTTTTGCGGGAGGGCTGGTGCAAATCACGGTTCTGAATTACCTGATTAAGCTCTATAAAAAGCTGAAGTTCGACCTGGGGCTGGTGCTGGCAGAGTCCATGTGCGGGCTGCTACGCTGGTTTGGTTTATTCATCGCGTTGTTGATCGATGCGAACTACCTGAACATCGACAAGCAGTGGTCGAGCTACATCAAAAACACCGCGATCATTGGCATGGTGCTCGCAGGAACGGCGTGGCTCTCGCGTGTGGCCATTCGCTTTTTGAAACGCAAAGCGGAGAACACAAAAATTTTGCAGAACATCACGCTGGTGCACACCACGCTGCGGATTATCATCTTTAGCATCGGTATCCTGATCGCGCTGCAAACGGTTGGCATTTCCATCGGGCCCATCCTTACTGCGCTGGGTGTGGGTGGTCTGGCGGTGGCGCTGGCGCTACAACCGACGCTGTCGAATTTATTCTCGGGCCTGAGCGTGACGCTCACTGGCAAGTTCAAAAACGGTGATTTCGTAGAACTAGAGAACGGCGACGCGGGCTACATCGAGGATATCTCGTGGCGCAACACGACCATCCGAACACTGTTCAACAACCACATCATTGTGCCCAACAACCAGTTCGCCGACGGTGTGGTGAAGAGCTTCAGTTGGCCAACGGACTACTTCAGCATCTTCGTCGAGTGCGGTGTGGCGTATGAGTCGGACCTGCAGCAGGTGGAGCAAATCGCCATGGACACCGCCAAAGAGAGCATAAAAACCCTAGACGTGAATTACGATCAAGAACCGCTGCTGCGTTTCTACGAATTCGGTGACTCGAGCATCAATTTCCGCGTCAACTTTCGCACCAACGACCCGACGCACCGCATCCATTTGCCGCATGATTACGTCAAACGCCTGAAGGCGAATTTCGACGAGAACGACATCACCATCCCCTTCCCCATCCGCACGCTTTATTTCGCCGAAAACCAGCAGTTTGAGGCCAACCCCAACGGCCCCTTCACCGCCGAGCAGCTGCAAGCCCGGCAATCTCTGGGAGCGAATGACCAACGCGCTGACAATTGACGTACACGAGGCGCTTGTGCTTGAGCTAGCTGTTTTAGGATGACTCAGTTTTGTGTAATTTGAGACCTCAATCGGCGTTACGGTTGCAGACCCCATTTCGACTTATCCTATGAAAAAACACCTGATTTTGACGCTGGCGATGCTGTTCGCGCTGCCATTGTTCGCACAAGACCCCGAC
>CAZTEZ010000441.1:0-2630 GCA_964611815.1 uncultured Bacteroidia bacterium
GAGTTGCCCAACCGAGTCGACGAGCAAAAGGACGACGCCGGCACCGACAAACGCGGCGCCCCACCAGCTGCCATCACTTGCCACGGCGCGGATGTTGGTCGACCGTTGCCAGAGAACGAACAGGGTAACGACCGGGATGACCCAGCCATGGCTACCCTCCGGCTGCCCCCACCAGGAGGTGAGGCTGGCGAGACTGCCGGCGCCGAGGCTGAACACGCCGGCGAACATCGCGGCGAGGCTCAGGGCCAAGACCAACATTTCGCGGCCGGTGTTCAGACGGCCGGACCTCAGGCTTTCAGCGGTGATCATGGCAATGCTTCAACCCCGACAGTGAGCTTTGAAACGCGTGAAGATCCAGAGTCGCCAACCTGGCCGTAAGGTCACGACCAGCAAACCTACTTGCGAGCGCTCGGTGATGCCGACCACACGCCTCAAGAGGGTCGGCCGGTGGGATCAAATCGCCGCCCTTGTGAAGGCTGCGCCCAAGGTTACGGCGCTGATCGAAATTCATCAAAGAATCGATCGTCCCTCGATACGGAGTTGGATAATCGGCTTGTCGGCGCCGTCTCCCGTCCAACCACGTTCCCAATTGCTGCCAGTCTTGCCCCACGCGATCAATTCCACTTCTAAAACAAACTGATTTGTCGGCAGCGGAGTAAGCACGGAACCTATATCACCGGCAAGACCTGTGCTCGATATTCCTACCTGGGTCGGATCAAGCTGAATGCGCGCCACCTCACTTCCCGTGGCGTCGAAAACGTGTACCCGAAACAAGGGATCTGGAAACTCAGCCGATACATTTTTTTGTGGGCGTACCACCCAGGCTTCAAGCTTTGAAACAAAACCTTCGAGAGCGAAAGTTCTTGACATTAAATTTGTCGGGACAATGAGATCAATCGGACCCTTCTTGAACGCTAGCTCAAAATGGTCAAACGGAAGTATCGTTTTTCCTAAAACTTCGTTATTTGAAAAAATAAGCTCCTGTCCAACTACATATCGGTAGGTTTGGCCCACACTCAGTTGACCAAAATCGGTCTCGATGTGCCAATTTGAATTGTCATTATCATACCAGATGCGTGTGATTTTTCCAGCAGTGTCCCCAGCAAGCAAACTACTCCCAACGTCGATATTTCGGATGTGCCGTCGATTGTCTTCGGTATCGTCAATGATAATTTCACGGCCGCTCACACTATCTGGCACAAAATCAATATCGCTAAGGTGTCGAGTGTCAATAACCTTATTTGTCAATGCATCTGGCACAATAGTATTGCCACTTACCTCAAGTTTCTTGATACTGTTCACAGTATTCATAATAATTGCTTGCTCTAAACCAAATGGAAAAATCAAATTGTTTCTCAAATAGTTATTGCGCGCGCACACACTGATACGCCCTTTGATGCGGCAGCGCTCTACTATAAGATTTAAAAAACCAGAAGCTGGCGAAACGCCCTCGTGAAAGGTCGTGTCGGTAATAATGGCGGTCCCAACCAACTTGTCCAGATCAGTGTGCCCGAACTCGCAATGCTTCACTTCCGCAATTCGATTGAAGCCCAGCCAAAGGTAGCCTGAAGGGCTTTTCACATTGTCTAAGATAAAATGCTCGGCAGGAAGTCGTATGCCGCTTGCAGGATCTACAACATTTCGGTTTGGCTCAATAATTATATTCTTTAGTTCAATATAACGAGGGTAACGCTGGCCGGATGGTCGATCAAGTTTGAATAGTCGGGCCTTGCCGTACCAAACATCGTCCCAAGTTTCGGCATCACGCAAGTTTTCTTCATAATCAAATTGAAGCGGGAATTTGAGGGTGACTGTACCAGCGCCGGTATCAACGCTTGCTACTTCGTTCCACTCGAAATATCGCAGGTTCGGAGGATAGCCAGAAAACTGGTTGTCGAACGCCCAAATGAAAATCCGATCGCCCGCTGCGAGGTCCGTCACCGCTAAGTAAGGTTGATCCAAGATAGCGGGCTTCAACGTCAACACAGTGCTGCCGGCAACTGCGCGCTCGAATGGCGCCTGCGGGCAACCAGTAATCCGTCCGCCTGTGCTCTTACTAAACGAGAGTGGTGCGGCGGGATCTGCTTCATCAAAGAAGGGACGCGCCCAAAAAGGTCGTGTGTTGGCAGCGTGGACGGTGTTCAAGCACTCAAACTTACTTCCATTGCCGTCGATTGTTATCGAGCCGACGCCGCTGACCCAAAGATTCGTGTCATACACATAATGTCCGTAAGGAAAACACACTTCAAAATGCTGGTCCCAGCGATCTGCCATATGCTGACGCATCGCCATCAACGCGTCGCTGGTGTCCGTGACGCCGTCGCCAACGGCGCCGAAGTCCTCCACGGGGTCGAGGAGTGTGGCGGGTCGGCGCCGCGGCTCGATGGCCGCTTGCGTTTCGGGGACGAGGCCGAGAGGCATCAGGTTCATCATCAGGAATTGCCGCCGGTCGAGGTGGGTGTGAGGAAATGTTCCTACACCATCTCGAACGATCGGACAAATCCTAAAGAGGCGGCGCGGCAACGATGGATGTCACCGTTTGGTTGGGGGCCTGTAGTCGCGCCGAGCCTCGTGCAGCTTGGCGTCGACGAGGAACCGGTACCAGAAGCCCTGGAGGAAGTGGAAGACCA
>CAZTEZ010000442.1:0-2629 GCA_964611815.1 uncultured Bacteroidia bacterium
GAGCACGCGGTGGGCCGGCATTTGCAAATCTGGCCGATGCATACTTGCGCGCATTGCGTAACCGACCGTCCGCGCTGCACCGGGCCGGCCAAGCGCCTTGGCGATGGCACCGTAACTCGTAACGCGCCCCCGCGGAATGGCCTGCACCACGGCGTAGACATCCGCGTAAAACTTATCCCGATCCGTGTTCGCCTTCTTTTTTGCAGCCATTTTAGTGGATTTCCATTAAATTAACAGAACGTTAAGTCCCATACAACGCCATGCCCGCCTGGGAAAAAGCCGAATCGTTCGAGGAATACCTGGAAGCCAAGAAAATCGACGCCGCTGCCTGGCAGTCTGCCGAGCCCAAGCGCTATGCCGAACAGCAGGACTTTTTCGAGCAGCTCGGCCCCAGCAACTTCGATCAGCGGGCAAAATTCCTGATCATGGACTGGCGCTTGCGTTTTCCGACCCTCGTTTCTGATGACACCCAAAAAGTACACACCCGTGATTGGTAACCGACTCTTCTGCCGCCTCGCGCTGCTCTTGCTCAGCGTTTTTGCCTTTTCATCTGCACACGCACAACCCGAAATCGGCCTCAACGGCTATTACAGCCAGCCGCTCGGCGGTATGGGCGACGATGTCGCCTTCGGCGGTGGTGTGCTGATCGATATGGGCAAGCGTTTGTTCATTAACCACTCGGTGGCCATTCGCACCGGCGCGTTTTTCTACGATCTGGAAGCGCAGACCAACGACCTCGGCAATTTTTCGCACGAAAAAAGCGGCCGCCTGCGCATGGTGCCGCTGTATTTCAACTACACCTATACCTTTCGCGACGAAATGGCAGCCGGCAAGCTGACGCCCTACGTTGGCCTAGATTTGGGTGCGGCTTTTCTGCGCTCGCAAACGACGACCCTACCGTATGATGCCAACGACGCACTGATTGACTCCGCAACCATTGTCACCAGCGACTACGACGTGGCCTTCGTGATGGCACCGCATGTGGGGCTGGAATATTGGTTCTCGCAGGCGTGGGCGCTGCAATTGGAAGTGCGAAGCGATCTCATTTTCGCTGGTGATGCCGAGCCCGATGCGAGAGATTTTCGCTATGAAGTCGACCGTTTGGGCAGCCCGGGTCTGTCACTCGGTGTCGGGCTTGGCGTGAAGTGGGCGATTTGGGGCAGCCAGGGCGAGAGCTTTTACGAGTACAAAGACCGGGTGAAAGAGCGCCGACAGGCCCGCCGCAATAAGGGCAAGCTCGACAATAAAGACCCGCTTGATAATGTCACGCCCTGATTCTGAGCGGGCTGTGAGTGCCTGCATTTAGTCTGTTTTTAAATAGGCGATTGTACCTAAAGTATTTTCGTAGTTGCGAACCATTTGCAACTGGGGCGGGTTCTGTTAACAAATGGAACAAGCAACACTTACTAAACCAAACGGAAAATCAACTATGGGAACAACCTATTTAGGGCTCGATGAGGCCAAGGCGAAAAAAGTCGCAGACAGACTGAATGACCTGCTGGCCGCGTATCAAGTCTACTACATGAATTTGCGTGGCTACCACTGGAACCTCAAGGGCGAGAAGTTTTTCGAGATGCACGAAAAATTTGAGGCGTTCTACGACGATGCGAAAATGCGCATTGACGAAGTCGCTGAGCGCGTGGTAACCGTCGGCTTCATGCCCGACCACACGTACAGTACCTTCCTTGAAAAGTCGGACATCAAAGAGCACCCGAACGTGACCGACCCTGCGGAGGCCGTGAAAATGATTCTGAAAGGTATTCGTAAACTCGTTGAAATCGAGCGTGATATCCTGAAGCTCGGCGAAGAAGCCGGCGATGAAGGTACCGTCGATATGATGGGCAGCTACATCAACGAAAATGAAAAACTCGCCTGGATGCTCAATGCCTATCTATCCTAACTGCCACAATGGCCTGATACGGCAACGCTAGAACAAGTTTAAAACCCTCAGTTACTGAGGGTTTTTTGTTTTTTGTAATTTGTTAGACTACCCTCTATTTGCATATGCGACGCTTAATCGGACGGTTCTTTTTCTGGCTCATCGGATGGAAGCTCTTAGGTGATTGGCCCAAAGGCGTGTCAAGCGCTGTGATTGTCGCAGCGCCGCATACCAGCAACTGGGACTATGTGATCGGCGTGATGGGCTTTTGGCAGCGGGGCTTGCACCCGAATATTCTGATCAAAAAAGAAGCCTTCAGAGGGCTGCAAGGCTGGGTGTTGCGCAAGCTCGGGTGTGTGCCGGTGAACCGTGGGCGTGCGGGCAATTTGATTGAAGACCTGGCAGCTTTAATGAAATCGCGCGGCAACCTCAAAGTCGTGTTTACGCCAGAGGGCACCCGCAAAAAAGCCGAGCGCTGGCGCACAGGCTTCTATTTTTTGGCGCTGAAAGCCGGCGTGCCAATCGTGACGGTGTACACAGACTTCGGTCGCAAGCAGGGTGGGTATGGCAAAGTCTTCTACCCCACCGGCGATATGGAACAGGACTTTGCCGACATGCGCGCGTGGTTTGAAGCCCAAGGTTTCAAGGGCCGATACCCGGAGCAGAGCGACTGGTCGCTCTACCCGCCGCAAAACTGGCGCCAGCGCATCGAAGACCTCGGCAAACTCGAAGAAATGCTGGAAAGCCCCG
>CAZTEZ010000443.1:0-2619 GCA_964611815.1 uncultured Bacteroidia bacterium
TGCCGATCCGGTGGCGCGAGGGCGCGAGTTGGCAGTTGTTACAATAGCGTCTACTCTTCAGCGAATATTTCTACTAAAGGCTTGAACATAAATAGCCGATTTCGTTTCCGATTTCCTACTTGTTCCAAGACCTTAAGTTCAATGAACTTATTCAGCAACTGGTTTGCCGATGCCGCTGTAAGACCAGTTACATTCTCAATATCCCTCCCCTGAACTACCGGATGTTTAAACAGAAACTCCAAAACATTTAGTCCGTTTGAGGCTCTTGCGCCCCACTTTGCTTTGATTTCGATTTCTACGTCTAGTTTCAGATTCATCATCTGAGTCAGTGTCATAGCTGCTTCATTGGCGGTCTCTTTTACCCCAATAAGAAAGTAAACCACCCATTCTAGTAATTCATCGTTTCGTCTAACTCTTGTCAGGTTATCGTAATAGAGCATCTTATCGCGCTCAAAAAACGCCGAAAGATAAAGTAAGGGCTGCTTCAAGACACCCGCATGTATTAAGTACAATGTGATCAACAAGCGGCCTATTCGACCGTTTCCATCTAAAAATGGGTGAATGGTTTCAAATTGATAATGCAGAATGGCGGCTCGAACTAAGTTTGGGGTGAATATCTCATCATTATGAATGAACCGCTCTAAGTCTGTCATCAGATCTGGAACATGGCTATGTACGGGCGGTATAAATTTGGCATTACTTAAATTCCGGCCTCCAATCCAATTTTGACTTCTTCTGAACTCACCCGGATTTTTGTGTTCACCACGAACACCACTTAGCAAAATATGATGTGCTTCACGCAGCATTCTGGATGATAGTGGAAAGTCATCTAACCTTCGCAGCGACTCATTCATCGCCTCGGTATAGTTTTGCACTTCCTGCCAGTCATCCCTCCTTTCAGGATCGATTTCACTCGCTGCCAGTAGCGCCTCGTCCATTCTTGTACGCGTACCCTCAATTCTACTAGAAACCACTGCCTCTTTCTGCACAAGCAAGTGTATGAACAGGTCTACATTTGGAGCCTGTCTCGACATGGCATTTAGCTTACCGATTGCAATACTGGCCTCTTCAAGTCGTAGATTTAGCTCTGGGCTCGTCCACGCCCATTCATGATTGATCATTGATGGAATAAATGCCTGATAGCTATCAACTTTCTGGTACTTCCCTGCTTGAAAGTCTTTGAAGTGGACTGTATTTGACATATAGATAGTGCTTTATCTGTACGATTGGCATGAGCTCGGAGCATTTCGCCAAGCTTACTATTTTAATTTTTACCACGAATCTAAAAATAGCGAAAAGTTAGTTTAGCGGACACAATTTCGAGGTCGCTTATTTTACATTTGAGGGAAAAAGTAAATTTGTGGATTTGTTAGTTTAACCCATTAAACCATCAGCTCGGCGGTGAGGCTGTCAGCCAGCAGGCGGGCCTCGGGTGAGAGGCGCAAGTGACCATCGACGCGCTGGAGGTGGCCGTCGGAGAGGAGTGCATCGCGACTACGCTCGTAGTTAGTACGAACATACTGGAGCTGGTTCAGTAGCGCCTCCATATCGCTTTCTGGAACACCTTCGAGTAATCTTAACCGCAGAAGCAACAGTTCGTTAAAGCGGTCGACGAGACTCAAGTGCTCGGTCTCTGCCACAGGCAAAGCACTGTCTTCCAATATGCTACGGTTGTAAGCGTGTACGTTCCGCAGGTTATAATGGCGCAAGCTGTTGCCATCATAGCTGTGCGCAGACGGCCCGAGCCCGAGATACGGCCGGCCGTGCCAATAGCTGCTGTTGTGCACGGACTCGGCGCCCGGCAGGGCCAGGTTCGAGATCTCGTAGTGCCGAAAGCCCGCCTCGCTAGTACGCGTGCTCAACAACTGGAACTGCTCGACAAAGTTGGCATCCGGTGGGGGCTGCACCTCGCCTTTGTGCACCTGATGGTGCAGTAGCGTCTGCGGTTCGATGGTCAGTGAATAGCACGACAGATGCGGGACGTCCAGCGCCAGCGCCTGCTCTAAGGTCTGTTCCCATTCAGCTGTGGTCAGGCTGGGGGTGGCATAGATGAGGTCGATTGTGAGGCGCTCAAAACCCGCGTCTTGCGCCATCGGTACGCATCGCAGCGCTTGCTCGGCGGTGTGGGCGCGCTTCATCCAAAGCAGCTCGCGTGGTATAAACGACTGGATACCAATGCTCAGCCTGTTAACCCCGGCAGCACGCCAGGCCTTGAGTTTATCGCAAGTGATATCATCCGGATTGGCTTCCAGCGTGATTTCAGCGTCATCCAGCAACCCGAACTGTTGCTGGACGGCCGCAATAATGCGCGCGATTTCATCGGGGTGCAGCAAACTGGGCGTGCCGCCACCAAAGTAGAGGCTCCGCAAAGGCAAGTCTGCCGCATCGAAGAAGTTGGCGTGCAGCTCTATCTCCCGATGCAGCGCTTTGAGGAACGCATCCTCGCTCTTGCGCGAGGTGCTGAAGTAGAAATCGCAGTAGCTACAGGCTTGTTTGCAGTAGGGGATGTGGACGTAGACGCCAGCCATAATTGAGAGTTAGTGCAGTCGTACTAACTGGTCTTAAACAAATACCAGCCGTCTTCCAGTGGCTGCACGAGGATGAAGCGGTCGTTCCACA
>CAZTEZ010000444.1:0-651 GCA_964611815.1 uncultured Bacteroidia bacterium
TAAAGTACGGCGGCGACCTGAACGAGGGCGCTGTGCGCAAGGCCTTCGGGCAGCTACTCAATAATTATGCCGAGCAGCAGGGGCACAAGGTCGTCGATGAGCTGGCGTATGCCACCCGGCTCGGCACCACCGTCTACCCCGACGCCACGGTCAAAGATTTCATGCGACAAGACTGGGGCTACTGGGAGGCCAAGGACACGAAGGACGACCTAGACGAGGAGATCAGCAAAAAGTTCGCCAAAGGCTACCCCAACGACAATATCATCTTCGAGAACACCGCTGTGGCGGTGCTGTACCAGTATGGCAAGGAGGTGCTGCGTGTAAAAGATATGCGCACCGACGACGCGGGTCTGCAGCAGCTACTCGAACGCTTCTTTGCCTACGAACGCCCCGAGATCAAGGACTTCCGACGGGCGCTGCAAAAGTTTCAAGATGAGCTGCCGACCATCCTCGAAACGCTGCGCGAGGAGATCGCCAAAGCCGCCAAAGACAACCCGGCTTTTCGAGAAAGACGCCTCAATTTTCTGGAGCTTTGCCGCGAGGCCATTGACCCCAAGTTGCAACCCGACGATGTGCGCGAGATGATTATCCAGCACATCCTGACCGACGAGCTGTTCACGGCGGTGTTTACGGCTGTGGGCGATAGCTTTC
>CAZTEZ010000444.1:661-2605 GCA_964611815.1 uncultured Bacteroidia bacterium
ACGCCGTGGCCAAGCGCCTCGATGAGGTCACGCGCACGTTTTTCACGGGCAAGCTGCGCATCAACACTCTCACGAGTATCAAGCCGTTTTATGCGGCCATTCAGCGGCACGCCGCCAGTGTGCAAGACCACCACGAGAAGCAGAATTTTCTGAATATTCTGTACGAGACGTTTTATAAAGCCTATAACCCCAAGGCCGCCGACAAGCTGGGGGTGGTGTACACCCCGCCCGAGATCGTGAAGTTTATGATTCGCAGCACCGACGAGCTGCTCCACCGGCATTTCAACAAGGCGCTGCATTCCGAGAACGTGCAGATACTCGACCCCGCCACTGGCACGGGCACGTTCATCACGCAGCTGATTGAGCACATCCCGAAGGGCAACCTCCCATACAAATACCACAACGAGATACACGCCAACGAAGTGGCGCTGCTGCCTTACTATATCGCCTCGCTGAACATTGAGGCCACGTATTTGCAGCGCATGCAAACCTACGAACAGTTTGATAATATGGTGTTTATCGATACGCTGGATCGTATGGGATTTAACTATGTAGGGAAGCAAGGCGAGTTTAAGGATTTCGTTGAGGAAAATACGGTCCGTCTGAAACGGCAGAATAAACAGGATATTTCTGTTGTGATTGGCAACCCGCCCTACAATGCCATGCAAACGAATTATATGGATGATAATCAGAATAAAAACTATCCGCGTGTAGATGAGCGTATTAAAGACACATATGTAAAGCGTAGTCAATCGCAAAACGTACATAACCTGTATGATATGTACACGCGCTTTATTCGCTGGGCAACTGATCGTATAACCGACAATGGAATCGTTGCCTTTGTTACTAACCGCTCTTACATCGATGGTTTTGCTTTCGATGGTATGCGAGAATCACTGGCCAAAGAGTTTTCTGAGGTCTATATTATTGATTTGGGTGGAGACATTCGGGCAAACCCTAAACTGTCTGGCACAACACACAATGTATTTGGAATACAAACCGGGGTGTGCATAGGTTTATTTGTAAAAAACCAAAACAAAGAACACTTTGAACTGCATTATGTTCGCAGAGATGAGTTTGAAACCAACACGCACAAGTTGGAATGGTTGAGTGCTACACAGTTCAGAGACATTGAGTTTTATCATATAACACCAAACGAGAAAAACTTTTGGATTAACCAAGGGCAAGCTGGTTTTGAAAAGCTGGTGCCGGTTGCTTCCAAGCAAACGAAGTCTGCTAAAAAGACGCAGGAGGTTGATGCCATTTTTAGCTTGTATACTATTGGTATTAATACCAATAGGGATGAATGGGTTTATAGTAAAGAAAAGAAGTTACTAAAGGCTAAAGTTAAGGAGTTCATAAAAAGGTATAAGTTAAACCTGAAATCAGGAAAGATAGTATTTGATGATAAAGACATATCGGTAAAATTTAGCAGTAGCTTGGAGTCTTACTTTAATCGGGGCGTGAAATTAAATTTTAGTGATGGCGAAATTATCAAGTCACTTTACAGGCCTTTTACTTTCAAGTTTCTTTACTATAGTAAATATTTGAACCATCGAACAGCGCAATGGCCCTACATCCGGCCATTCGACAGCGACTTTGCCGAATACAATCCGGTGATCTGTTTTTCAGGCAAAGCCTCAAGCAAACCTTTCCAAACCTTGGCTGTAAATACAATCCCTTCGCTTGATACGCTTGAAAAAACCCAATGCCTCCCCCGCTACCGCTACGAAGACGGCGAGCGCATCGACAACCTCACGGACTGGGGGCGCCAGCAGTTTGTGGAGCATTACGCAGATGAGACGATCACCAAAGACGACATCTTCCATTACACGTACGCCGCGTTACACGACCCGCACTACCGCGAGAAGTACGAGCTGAACCTGCGCCGCGATTTCCCGCGCCTGCCGTTCCACGATGACTTCCACTGGTGGGCCGCCCAGG
>CAZTEZ010000445.1:0-2604 GCA_964611815.1 uncultured Bacteroidia bacterium
TTGATACCCAGCGACATCTTGCGCTCTTCGCGGTCGAGCGTCAGCACAACAGCCTCGACTTCGTCGCCGATGTTGTACATGTCGTAAGGATTCTTGGGGTGCTGCGACCAGCTCATTTCTGAGACGTGGATCAGACCCTCGACACCCGGCATAATCTCGATGAAGATACCATAATCGGCCACCGTAACGACTTTGCCGTTGACGGTCTTGTCGACATCGATATCCTCGGGCAGGTTATCCCAGGGGTGAGGTTGCAACTGCTTGCGACCAAGCGAGATGCGCTTCTTGTCGTCGTCGAAGTCCAGTACAACCACGTTGACTTTCTCGTCGAGGCCAAGCACCTCTTCGGGGCTATTGATACGACCCCACGAGATGTCTGTGATGTGCAGCAGACCGTCGACGCCACCCAGGTCGATGAACACACCGAAGTTGGTGATGTTCTTGACGGTGCCTTCGAGTACCTGACCGCGTTCGAGGTTTTCGAGGATTTGCTGACGCTGCTTCTCGAGGTCTTTCTCGATGAGCGCTTTGTGTGAAATCACAACGTTGTGCTGCTGCTTGTTGATTTTCACCACTTTGAAGTCCATGGTCTTGCCGACATAAGCGTCGTAGTCACGGACGGGCTTCACATCAACTTGCGAACCGGGCAGGAAGGCCTCAATGCCTTCGAGATCAACGACGAAACCGCCTTTGGTGCGGCGCTTCACGTCGCCTTTCAAGACGAGGTCCTCGTCCATGGCTTCGTTGATCTTGTTCCAGGTTTTCAGCGACTTGGCCATGCGCCGCGAGAGGTGCAGCTGGCCGTTGTGGTCTTCTTTGCTTACGAGATAGACCTCCACCTCGGTGCCGGGGGTCAGCTCGTCGATATCGCGGAATTCAGCGATCGGAACGATACCTTCCGATTTGAATCCGATGTTCACTATCGCCACACGGTCATCATGTGATACGATCTTTCCTTTAATCACCTCGTGTTCACTGACATCGCGCAGCGTGCTTTCATATAGGTCGGTAAGCTTGTTGCGCTCCTCTTTCGAGTAGCCAGCTTCCATTTCCCAATCAAAGCCCTCTACGGACGCCGATTCCAGTACTTCGGGTGCGTTTGTTGTAGTGTTAGTTAATTCTGACATTCAAAAGTGCAATTTCTTGCTAGGGCGCGAATATACAATGTTTTAGATTCGGGACTTATCAATTTACAAAAAATTGTCCGGGAAGCAAGCCAGGCCACCTACAACCAGACTATTTATTGGTATAATAATACCATAATTTACGTTTGTCGAGTTTTTATCCCTGTTCGCCGAAAATACATTTACTGGGCCGGCTGCTTACTTATGTTTGTAGTGTTGAATCATTCTAACACAGTGATTCACTCAGTTGAAAGGTTGCAAAGGTGATTGAACGCAGGGCGAGAGTCCTGCGTTTTTTTTTGTTTTAGAACCCAGATTTGCAGGATTAGCAAAAGGTTTGCAAAATACTTTTATGAGGTCATTTCTTAAAAACGTCGCCAGGCGTCGTCTCGACCTTGTGGAGAGACCCGAGAAGATAGCACGAACAATAGACTCGGGTCTCTCCACAAGGTCGAGACGACGATACAGTCCTGAACTGCATTAGATCCTGCAAATCCTGCCCAGATCCAGTAAATCCTCGTTCAAAAAGCCGGTTCACACATCACTCCCCCAGCCTTATCAGCGCAAAAAGAGCGTAGTTCAGCACGTCCAGGTAATTACCCTCTACGCCCTCGCTGACCTGCGTCCGACCGGCGTTGTTTTCGATCTGCTTGATACGCATGAGCTTGGCGAGAATCAGATCGCAATACGATGACACGCGCATTTCGCGCCATGCTTCGCCGTAGTCATGGTTTTTCTCTTTAAACAGCTCAAACGCCGCCTCGGCGTGCGTGTCGTAGGCGCTGGCGAGCGACTCTCCGTCGAAGGGCGCGCGCTCCATTAGGTCTTCGCCGTCTTTAATGAGGTCTGCAAGGATAAGCGCGATGATGCTATAGTTAACCAGCGCCGTGTACTCGCCCTCAACGCTATCGCCGACTTTGTTCACACCGGTGTCTTCGATCTCGCGAATGCGCCGCGCTTTGATATACAGCTGGTCGGTGATGCTCGGCAGGCGCATGACTTGCCACGACGAGCCGTAGTCCTCGTGTTTTTTCAGGAAAAGCGTGCGGCAGCGATCAAGTGCTGCGCGGTATTGTTCGTTGGAGTTCGGAGCGTCGGCCATGGCGTTGTGGTCATGCAATTAAGCGCGAGATGCTAGCTTTGTAGTGCTCGCGTTTTGATCGCACGCTAATTTACAAGAAAGGCCATGCCCCACCCCAATCGCTTCTTCACACCTGCCGACCAGCAAACGACGCTCAACTGCCGTGGGCGTTTGCTCTCGCTCAAGCGCCCGGTGATCATGGGCATTCTGAACCTGACACCGGATTCGTTTTCAGACGGCGGGCAGTATACGCAAGAAGATGCCGCCTTGAAGCAAACGGAGCGCATGCTCAGCGAGGTCGCGGTGCGTCTGGATTTCTTCGGCGATGAGGTGGACGCCATCTCGGAGATCGACCTGGGCACGATGGGCTCCGACCGTGCGCTCGAATCGGCCGAGATC
>CAZTEZ010000446.1:0-2603 GCA_964611815.1 uncultured Bacteroidia bacterium
GTGCGCGAACTGCTCGTCCAGGAGGCCGCACCCGGCTGTGCGCACCGGCTGATCGACCTACGCATCCAGCGCTTCGGAGATACGCTGCACATCGACGGCACGCTGCCGCTGCCTGCCGACATGCCACTCGAAATGGCGACGGCCAAAGCTCAGGCCATCGAAAATTACCTGAGCGCCGAGCTGCACGAAGAGGTGGAATGTGCGATTACTTTCGTCACACAGACCAGCGTGCAAACCACTGAGGCTGAGCTGGTCTCGCACTGAGTGAGGCAAGTTAATTTTCGAATCAGCCCTTTCGTTGGATAGCTGCCAACGTTTGCAGTTATTTGCAACAAACCAGGCCCGGCCACCATGGATCCGCTGCAGCATTTCCTCAACATCTTCATCGCGCTTCTGTCGATCATCAACCCCCTGGGGGTGGTGCCGTTCTGGATTACCCTGACGGCCGACCGCACCGAAGACGAGAAAGCGGAGATCATCATTGGCGTTGTCAAAAACGTCGCCCTCGTGGCCATTGTGTTTCTGCTGCTGGGCAAACTGATCATGTCGTTTTTCGGGCTCAGCATCGAAGCCATTCGCCTGGCCGGCTCTTTGGTTATCATCCTGCTGGCCATCCGCACGCTTTTTGAAGCGCCCAAAAAACTGAGCTCCAAGACCATGGAGCGCTCAATGGAGCGCGAAGATATCAGCTTTTCGCCCATGGCCATGCCGCTGCTGGTTGGGCCGGGGGTGCTGGCGATTATCCTGGCGTTCACCGAAAACCAGGGGTATATCTGGGAGTCGCTGGAAGTCGCGATTTCGTATGGCATCTACATTCTGGCCATTGCAGTGAATCTTGTGGCGATCTTCTTTGCGCTCAAATACTCCAAATACGTGCTCAAGATTTTGGGTCAGGGCGGCATCACGGGACTCTCGCGCATCATGGCGTTTTTGTTGCTGTGCATCGGTGGGCAGTTTTTGATTATTGCCATCAAGAGCATCGCGAAAGATATTCTGGCGGGCTGAACCTGTTTTCGCGCTATCTTGCGGTCTAATGCAAAGTGTCCATCGTATGTGGAATCTTACGTCAATTCGCTTTTTCGTCATGCTCAGCACATTGCTGCTGGCTGCCTGCACCAGCTCCAAAGAAGCCGTTGAGTTGCGCTATGCGTTAACCGAGGGCGCAGAGTACAAACAGGTGATCACGACCGACCAGGAACTGTCTTACAAAATGATGGGCATGCCGGTGGAGACCTCGACCAAAACCACGCTCTACCACACGTATCGGGTGAAGCAGGTGATGCCGAACGGCAACTTCCTGCTCGAGATCACTTACGACCGCCTTGTGAGCACCTCGCAAACGATGGGTCAGTCAACGACCTACGACAGCGAGAAGGACACCCTGGATGGTACAGCTGCCCTGGCGCAGAACCCGCAGAGCTTCATGGTCGGTAAATCGGTGACCACAGAAATGACCCCTGAGGGCAAAGTGATCTCGATTGAGGGTATCAACGCCATCATCGACACGATGTTTGGCGAGGCTGCTGCGGGCGATGCCATGACCAAAGAAGCCATGCGCGAGGCGTATGGCGAAGACCAGCTCAAGCGCAACTTTAGCCAGACCACCAACTTCTACCCGAGCGACCAAGTGAGCGAAGGCGACACCTGGAACAACAAGTTCGCTGTGCAAAAACCCATGCCGATGTCGACCGATATCACTTACACGCTGCAAGAAACTGACGCCGCCAAGGCCGTTATCGCGTTTGAGGGCAAAATCACCTCTGGCGACAAAGGCAAGATGGAAATCGGCGGTCAAAAAATCGACGTCAAACTCACTGGCGACCAAACCGGAGAGATCAACGTCGACCGCAAAACCGGTTGGGTGCTGAAATCGAAAACGACGCAGAACGTGCAGGGGAACATGAAAATCGCCGGCATCGCAACCGAGATGAACATCCGGACCGTCACGACCGTTGAGGGCGAGCCTGCGAAGTAATTCAACGGCCTGCGTTGTCGCTATTGCGGCTTCAGCGCAATCACCTCGATTTCTACAGGCGCGTTCATCGGGAGGGTCTTCACGGCCATCGCGCTGCGGGCGGGGGCGTCGCCGCCTTCGAAGTAGCTGGCATACACGGTGTTGATGCTGCCGTAGTTCTGCATGTCGAGCATGAAAATCGTGGCCTTCACAATGTCGCTGTATTGGCAGCCGACCTGCCCGAGCAGCTCGCCGATGTTCTGCATCACCTGGTGCGTGCTGTCTTCGATCGAGCCGCTAATAAGCTCATCCGCGTCTTTGGGCAGGGGAATAACGCCTGAAAGAAACACGAACCCGTTGGCTTCTACGATGTGAGAATACGGCCCGGCCTTACCGTAACCTGCGATGCTGTGGTGGGTTTTTGACATGATTTTTTCGCTCAAATTAACCTTTATCGGCAGTGCGCTGTTATGACTACACTGCCCGTCTGCTAAACTAAACGTGTGCGGCTAATGGGCGTTCAAATTCTCGTATTTTAGGGGCAGCACACTGATCCCTTGCCACTATGTCCGATATCCAACCCATGAATATCCTAGTTGTAGGCGCCACCGGACGCACCGGTCGCCTGGTGCAACAGTACGCACTGGAG
>CAZTEZ010000447.1:0-2579 GCA_964611815.1 uncultured Bacteroidia bacterium
CTCCGGCGCCACCACGGCCACCAGCACCTCCGTCACCACCGTCCTGCCAAGGTGTTAAGGGGTGTCCATTTGCACCATTAGAACCAGTTCCAGGTGCACCCCCCGCACCACCTGGTCCTCGAAAATCGGGTGTGGGACAATTACAGCTGCCACAAATATTGAATAACCCCCCAGAATCGCTATCACCAACCTTATCATTCGCACCGCTCCCAGGCGCATCACTACCACCGTTCACAGCAAAATTTGTGGTGCCATTATCCCCCTGATCGCCATCGCTACCGCGGCCAGTTGTAATATCCAGGCGCACGAGTTGGTAATCGTTACAGTCATCGATATAGACCCCATAATTAGAAATGCCCTCTTCAATAAAGGCGAAGTTTTGAGGGGCATCCTCTACAACGATGGTTAAATCATGCAGTTGCCAGTTGTCGATCTCTACTGCTCTGAACATCATATTACGCGGCATGGCATTTCCGTTTGCGCCAATACCAGTGTTGACTGTAAAGATGTTAGGGGTGCGCGTAATGGTGGTCGGTGTCGCGTTGGTTTTCTGCCAGGTAGTAGGATCGTAGCCACCATCCAGAAAGACGTGCGAAACGAGGTTCAGCTCGTCGTTGTATTCATAGTTACCAGAGGCCAACCGAATGCGGTGTGGCTCTGCGGCAGAGGCGCCACCGGGCAAACTCGCCTGTTGCAACGCATACTCCAGATCTGCGGGGTTGGTACGAGCACCGCAATCCGCACCACCAGAACAAGGCGTGAAGCCGAGTGTGGCGTTCGGGTGAACGTACCAAATCTGACGATTACCGCAAGTGTCAGGCGGAATTTGAGCGCTGGCTGTTTGAAAAACACCAGAGAACGACAACGTCAGTAAAACGGAAATAGCAGCGAGCAGGTGCTTGTAGAAATGCGTCATTTCAACAACAAGTTTGGGTAAGGACAGCGCATGATTTATGCATTAAAAACAATATTAAGCAAAACCGCCTAAACACAACAACCATTCATCCTGCCATTCTTGCCGATGAACCTTCGAAAAGCAACGATTAATACGCGCCCACACGGGCTCGGTAGTCTAATTGACGTACAAACACCAACCAGTGAGATGGCGTTAGCTTAGGCGCAGACGGAACATCAAGAAATCATTAACCAACCCGATGGCTGGGCAGGCGGTCAAACGAGCTCCGTCTTCTTGCCATCGACATAGCGCCAGCAGTGGACCTTTTCGTCGAATACGCCGGGCTTGATGATGGACGTGCCAAGCAAGATGCGCGCGCACTCTTGAACGCCCTCCACGATGCTGGGGTGCGGGTGGATGCAGTCGATCAAACCGCGGATGCTCTTGCCCTGGTTGATCAGAATCGCCACGCCCTGAATCGCTGAACTGGCCTGAGGGCCCACGGCGCGCATCCCGAGGATACGCATCTCGTCGTCGTCAGTCACAATGAGCTTGAAAAAGCCGTCGCTATTGCGCATGGCAATGGCGCGGTTAACGTATTCAAACCCGATGCGGGCCATGCGATAGGAGATGCCCGACTGTTGCGCCTGGGTTTCATTCATGCCCACACCCGCCACTTCGGGATTCAGGAACATGATGGTAGAGATATTGTTGTAACCGATGTCGCGCGGGGCGCTGTAAAGCTTTTCGATGACGTGTCGCCCTTCCATTTCGCCGACATTAACCAGGCAGATATCGAGCGTTAGATCGCCGATGGCGAAGATGTTGGGCACGGAAGTCTGCCCTTCCTCATCGGTCACGATATGCCCGCGCTCACTCAATTCGACACCGGCTTCTTCGAGGCCCATGTCCTCGGTGTTGGGCACGCGTCCGATCGAAACCAGCGCCTTTTCGACGTAGTGCGTGGTGCAACTGCCGTCTTTTTCGCAGAGCTGATACTTCACGCGGCCGTCTTCGATGCTCATCGACTCCAGGTTGGTTTCTTTATGGATCACGACGCCGGCTTTCTCGAGGTTAGTGGCCGCCACCGCCGCAACATCCTCGTCTTCGAAGGGCAGAATGCGGTTGGCGCGATCTATGACAGATACTTTCGTTTGGCCGAACGCAGCGAACATCGTTGCGTACTCACACCCAATGACCCCCGCCCCGAGCACCACCATGCTTTCCGGGAAGTGGTCCATATTGTGCAGGCCATCGCTCGTCACGATGGTTTTCTCGTCGATGGGGATGCTGTCGAGCTTTCGAGGGCGGCTGCCCATCGCCAACACGATGTTGTCTGTCGAGATGGTGCGCGAACCGCCATCGTTTAAGTCGACGTGAATCGTATGCGGGTCTTTGAGCTTGGCAGAGCCAGTAATGAACTTAAAGTTGCTTTTGGCGACTTCCGAGTAATGTTCGACTTGCTTAATCAGTTGCTGCTCGCGTTCACTCACAGCCTCCTCTACAACGCGCACAACGTCCTGGTACTCAATGGTGCACGAGTGCACACAGAACCCGCGGTCGGTGAGTGTCGTGCGGCTGTAATCACGCGAGAGCTCCCACAAAGTCTTAGACGCCAGCGCGCCATTGTGGATGCCAGCCCCACCCAATCGATTGCGTTCGATCAGGGCGACGCGTTTGCCGT
>CAZTEZ010000448.1:0-2578 GCA_964611815.1 uncultured Bacteroidia bacterium
GCGCGACCTCGATGGCCGGCGCGGCCAGATGGTGTGCTCGGCCCGCCACCGCGACGAAAACGCGACCATCTACTGGCACCTCGACGAGCAGTTCGTCGGCATCACCGAAACCCGCCACCACATCGAACTGAGCCCCACACCCGGCCCGCACACGCTCACCCTTACCGACCACACTGGTGCGCGGGTGCAGGTGGAATTTCGGGTGTTAGGACGTGAGTAAGAGATTTAGTATAACTGGCTATTATGAGACGCATTATAATCTTTGGCCTATTGTCGGTGGCGCTGCTTATTTCCTCTTGCGCGAACATGCGCATTCCGGCGTATGATGAAGAGGTAGAGCTTGACGAAAAGCCAAAGCCGCTCAACATGGATGTTCTGAAAAAGAAGATCGAGTACCCGCAACGGGCACGCGATGCCGGCATTCAGGGCCGAGTTGTCCTGAGGGTTTTGATTGACAAGAAGGGCAATTATATGAAGCACAAGGTCGTACGTTCTCCTCACCCCTGGCTGTCTGAATCTGGCACGGCTCATATTCACCTATTAAAATTTTCACCAGGCATCAAAGACGGCAAGGCCATTCCTGTTTGGGTGACGGTGCCATTTGATTACAAGATTGAAGACAGTAAAAGCAATGAGTAGAAGTGTAAACTAGAGAAAATAGGCGGCAGGTTCACCCTATCTTTTCAGGCACGGTCGATTATCAAACAATCATCTTTTTCCAGAATCCCATGATACAAATGAAGTCGATCAGCATCGTTTGGTTGGTCATAGTTCTGACCGCGCTTTCGGTAAATGCGCAAGACGATCGGGCCACTGAAGACCAAAAGGAAACGGAATCTGCCACGTTGAATAAGCCGCCCATGCCGGTCAATCTGAACGAAGTCAAAAGCCAATTCGACTATCCGAAAAAGGCGTTTGAAGCCGGTATCGAGGGCAGGGTCATATTTAAGGTCTTGATTGATGAAGATGGTCGGTATGTGAAGCATGTAGTGGTGATCTCACCGCACTCATTGTTGACGAAAGAGAGCGAAAAACATCTCCCCAAGTTGCGTTTCACTCCCGCGATCCAAAAGGGAAAAGCGCTCCCGGTGTGGGTGAGCGTCCCTTTTGACTTCAAAATTGATATTGAACAAAACCCCGGAGGCAATTCTGAAAAGGACGGTTCGAAAAACACAGAGTAGGGTCTATCCCAAAACATATAATCGCGTCATTCCGAGGTCTTCCGAGGTCTTCCGAGGAATCTAATCATGTCTTTACAGCTATGTCCAGTGCGATTAGATGCTTCGGCTTCGCTCAGCATGACAGGCCTTTTAGGTTTTGGGATAGACCCTAAGACCAGCGCTGATTAGAGAGGTGCGAACGGCTCAGAGAATCTGGGAAAATCGGATTTTTTCGATATATTAAGTCACTATGAAGGTATTTACACTCAGTCTCTCGCTCCTTTTATTGCTTTGCCTCAGCCCACAGCTTTACGCCCAAAGCGACAAACATGCGCCCGGTGCCAATGAAGTTGTAGAATTAGAGGTGCAGCCGACGCCCAAAAACATGCGCGATTTGGCCAGCAAAATCGCTTTTCCCAAGAAGGCCCGTGACTCTGGCATCGAGGGCCGCGTGGTGTTTCGGGTGCTGATTGACGAGCGGGGGAATTACGTAAAGCACAAAGTCATGCGCTCGCCCCACGACATGCTAACCAATGCCTGCGCCAAGCACATTCACATCCTCAAATTCACGCCAGGCATTTTGGACGGCAAGCCCATCCCTGTTTGGGTGACGGTGCCGTTCGATTTCAAAATCGAAGACGAGAAGGACAAGAAAGGCAAGAAGAAGTGATGCTGTTCTGAGGATACGATTTGGGTTCAACCGCCGGTTTCGGCCGCCACCTCGTCAACAAACGCCTTGCTGAAAGCGCGCCCTGGCGTGGGCCCAAAGCAGTTGACTACCGCGCCCATGATGTCTAGCCGCGAAAGCTCTGCGAAGAGCTTGTCGGCCGTGAGGATGACCGGCTGCAGCTTCACTCCCTCGGGCAGGTGCTCGCCCAAAGCCTGCACATAGCGATCGGCGGCGTTGAAGCTGCTGAAGACCGCGCCGATCTTTCGCTGCTCGGCATCGGGCACTAGGGCCAGACGCTTGTCGGGGCCCGAGGCGACGACGATCCAGGGCTGGTGCTGCATGAGCGTCGCGATGGCCTTCTGGCTTTCGTGTCCGTTTTGCAACGCCAAAATCGCCTCGTCGAGCCTATACATGATCGCCCATTCGCGCAGCTCGGCGAACTGCTCTTTGGGCAGCTTGATGGCCGCCGGGCCATCGGGGTCAATCAGCACCCAGTCGTACACATCTGAAAAGCTGGGCCCGGTGAAGAGCTCCAGCCCGCGCAACTCGTGCACCTCTTCGCCCACGGCCTGCTGGCCCTGGGCTTCCAGACTCTTGTTCAGCGCCTCTCGCCCGGTGAAAAGCACGAAAAACGGCCGGCCTTCTTCACCGCGGAAGCTCCGCACGGCTGGGCCGTCCTCGGTCTTCTGGAGGGGCAGCAGCCAGTTGTCGTGGCGCACCAGCGCCTGAAACAAGCGGTTGCGGCCCA
>CAZTEZ010000449.1:0-2529 GCA_964611815.1 uncultured Bacteroidia bacterium
GTGTGATCGTCACATTCGGTGGTAACGTGACGGTCCATTCCAGATAGCTACCCGCCGAGAAAGGGTCGGGGGTAGGTTCGTGATTTTGCCAAGGAGCGCGATCGCCCCAGTTAAACTCGTCGTCGCTCAGTTCAACACTATAGCAACCATTGGGGCTAAGTGTCGTCAGGTTCGCCGGGCCGGCCACGCTGGCGGGTCCCAGGTCGACGCCCATACTGCCACGGCCCCCAGTGTTGGTGTTTTGGTAGAACGTGTTCTCGCATTGATCCGACCACTGAGCTTCAGATGACCAGCCGCCGAAGCGGGTTGAGCCGTTGCAATCGCTGCCGCAGCAGGTGCGAATGTCGAAGAAGACTTCCACAAATTCGCCCGGGGGTAGATCGGGCAGCGTGATCCAGGCACGCTCTACCGAGCCAAATGTGTTGCCATTGGCCGCAGACAAACACGCGCGATAGCTGTTGGCATCTTTCTCATCCGTGGAATCTGCGTCGATGGAGACCACTGGGCCACCCCCGTTGAATTGATATGAAAGACTGGCCGTGTCGATGGTGGTTGCACCGCGCCAGTTTTGTGAGATGAGCTCAACGACCAGATTCGTTGCTGGGCCAGTGCCGTTGTTCTCGATGCGAATGGATTGCTGGTTGCCAATGCTGAGGTCGAAACAAGAACTGTGTTCGCGCGTCACACTGAAGTCCAGCAGCGGCGGGTTGGGCGGAATGACGACGTTACCCGGCGAAAACTCTTCCTGGCACTCCACGCTCTCGCACGACCAGTTCAGGAAGAACTCCGAGCCTAGGTTAGACGCGCAGTCTTCGATGCGGTATTCAACGTCCAGCACGATTTGCTCGCCCGGGTCGAATAGCGAATCGCCATTGCCAATCGTGAGAAAGAAGTCAGGGTCGAAGGTGAGCACGCCGTTCGCCGCAAAAGTAAACGAGCTGGGGTGGGGCGGAATCGGGAAAAAGGAGACTCTGGCTAACCCAGCGCCAGTGTTATCGACAAAATTGAAGGGCTGGCTGAGAGCACCGTTGCCTCCGTTCACGATCGTGAACGTACGGGTGAAGAGATCGCTCGGCGCGCCGCTATACGACTGATTCGTAATCGAATTAAACGATAGCGACGCATACAAGAGGTTGTAATTGGCTGTAATGCCCTGATCAAAACCGCCGGTGTAGTTGGCAGTGAGGGTGTCGCGAATGTTGCCTCCGCCGTTGTTGAACAGGATGAGTTCGCAGGTGGCGCGTGTGCCGTAATTGAAAGTCACACTGTTGCCGGCGGGGATGTCCGGTAGGCTGATCACAGGCGCGTTCAGATCAGTGATGTCGACTTCGGCGGCCGGTGCGCTTACAGAGCTGGGCACATACAATACCCCCGGCGGCAAATCTAGCGTGATTTCAATACCATTGACCGCCGAAGTGTGGGTGTTCGAGACCTGCACCTCGAAGTCGGTGGTGTCTTCTCAGGCCGTGATAGTGGCAGGCTCGGTAGTTGTGAAGACCAGCCAGTCGTTTTGAGCAAGTGCGGTGTTTGCGCAGCCGATCATGCAGGCTACCAAAAGCAGTAGACTGGCCGACCACGGCGTGTTAATTCCCTTCATAGTGTTTCCCTGATGCTGTAAGAAGTACACTCTTACAGTTTTTCAAACTTACGAAGGAGGAGTGGAACGGGTTACGTCAATATACGATTTAATGCGTGAACAGCTGTACTAACTGGCGCTAAGTCAGTGAATTAGTTTCTGGGTTTAGATAATGATGCTTTGTCAAAAAAACAGATGCTTTTTAATTAATAGACTGAAATAGCTGGTACGTCGAAAGGGTGCATTTGAGCATTGATGTCCTAGTAGTTAGTCATGGTCTCAATTTGCATAGAAGGTGTCGCCAAAAGTTGCGGTATGGCTTAAGTGCACTATCGCACTACGATACCCTTGATGATCGCTTTACCGGCGGCAGCGTTGATGCTGGCCACGATTTCGGTTTTGCGATAGAGCAGCTCCTGTCGCCAGATGGGCGATTTCATATACACAACCAGATTTCCTTTTTCATAGCGCAAGCGCTCGGTTTGCTCAGCGATGGGCTTGCCGGCAAACTTCGGCCAGTCGCGCAACGTGCGCACGATGAGCATCTTGTTGGTCAGTCCGCTCTTTTTGAAAAAACCTTCCAACGCATCGCCAAGACTGGTTTCGCGGGGTTTCATACTTTTAATTCCTATGCTTATAAGTTACGCAATTTCCGCAGGCGACACGTCGCCTTGCAGCACCTGAAAATAGCTGACCTGCGTTTGCAGGCCACTCAGGTTGTTTTGCAGCCGACTCAGGCTCGTGTCTGTGATAAACACCTGGCCGATAAAGCCCGCAGTGAGCCGCTCGCTGATGCGCGCCATGCGCTCGTCGTCGAGCTTGTCGTAGATGTCGTCGAGCAGCAGGATGGGCGGGCGCCCACTCAGCTCAAACAAGCGCTTGGCCTGGGCGAGCTTCAGTGCAGCCAAAAAGGTCTTTTGTTGGCCCTGCGAGCCGAAATGCCGAATCGGGTG
>CAZTEZ010000450.1:0-2518 GCA_964611815.1 uncultured Bacteroidia bacterium
GTGCCCAGTAAAACAGAAAGTCGTTGACCAGCAGCGTGAACGGAATCGCCCACCACGTCCACTCGACCCGCAGGGGCGTGAGTTGAAAGATGCCTTCGTACAAGAAAAAGATGGGGATCAAAAAAAGCTTGCCGGCCAAGGCACTGCCGATGCCCGAGAAGATGTTCAACCACGTGTCTTTGCGCGCATACTGCCCCTTTTGCCCACGCCAGGCGACGTAACCGGCTTCCAGGGCGATGGCGAGCACGTAAATGCCGACGAAAAACGGGAAGAGTTGTAGGCGTTGGGGTTCCATGACGGGTATCGTTCAGTGGCTTAAGCTAATGATTTTGGGGCACGAATGCGAGCGACGGGCATCCAGGGTTTGATCTCTGCACGCGAGACGGCGGGGAGTTCGCGCTGGGCACCGGGCGGTGCGAATAGCACGTGCAGTCGGGTACGCCAGTCGGGTGCACGCCAGTAGTTTTTCGCGACGGCCTGCCAGTGGTGGAATTGCACATAGAGCTGGTCGTGGCGGTCGATGTTGGTAGTCAGACCGTAAGTGGGGCGCTCCTCTTCGCGCTTGAAGGTGCCGTAAAGGCGGTCCCAGAAATTGAAGATGCCGGCGTAGTTGCGATCGAGGTAGTGCGCGTTGCTCGCGTGGTGCACGCGGTGGTGCGAGGGCGTGTTGAAGATGAATTCGAACCAGCGCGGCAGGCGGTCGATATACTGCGTGTGAATCCAGAACTGATAGAAGCTATTCAGCGCTTTGGCAAACAGGATGACATAGACTGGCAGCCCCAGGAAAGGAATGGGCAGGAAGAATACGAACAGCAGCACTTGGCTCCAATTTTGCCGGAGTGCAACGGACAGGTTGTAGTGCCGTGTGGAATGATGCGTCACGTGCATGGCCCAGCCGACGTTGGTTTCGTGGCCGAAACGATGCGCCCAATAGTTTGAGTGGTCAACGAGTAGCAGCGCCAGCGCGAGGCTCCACCAGGTCGTCGATAGTTGATAGGGGAGGGCGTCGAGGATGGCCTGCATCAGCAGGATCATTGGTAGCAGCGCCAACTGTCCAACGACCGCCATGCCGATCATCGCCCAAAGATTGGTGCGGGTGTCCTGCTTATCATAATACTTTTGCCTCCGGTGGCGGATGCTGACGATCAGTTCGAACGCCACCGCCAACAGGTAAAAACATACGGCAAAGAGTTGAAAGTTGGCGGTGAGGCGC
Organism: uncultured Bacteroidia bacterium; assembly: GCA_964611815.1. Classification (GTDB taxonomy): domain Bacteria; phylum Bacteroidota; class Bacteroidia; order J057; family CAZTEZ01; genus CAZTEZ01. The sequence continues at coordinate 1,214 of CAZTEZ010000450.1, forward strand.
TCCATAGTTGCAAAGGTGAAAGTTGAGTGATTACGAAGTGATTGCTAGAGTGTAAGCGATATGGTTGCCAATGTAGCACACTGTTTTGTTTTAGTCAAGTGTCATTAAAAAATTGTTAAGTGATTTTGTCAGACACCCCGAATAGTTTTTTCGTAGTTTGAACACTAAATAAGCGCTATTGCAAAAAACTACCCTGGAATGCACCTACCTGAACTCCACTTTAAAGCCTGGAAATCCACTAAAGAGACTATTCATTTATATCTCCAGATTATTGGCAAAGTGCGTATGGCGCTCACACCACGCATCAATCATTGGTGGCATGTGACGCTTCATGTAACAGAAACTGGACTGAGTACTGGGTCAATACCCGCAGAAAACGTCAGTTTTCGGGTGAACTTCGATTGTCTCAACCATTTGGTACTGGTGAAGTGTAGTAATGGCCTTGCAATTAGCATCCCGCTTTTCGATGGCTTAACTGTTGCAGCTTTCTACGAGCAGTTTATGTCAGCTCTACAGACGATAAGCGTTCAGTTTGAGATTGATGCCAGGCCATACGATAATCCCAGCACGATTCCGTTTCCCAAGGATGACACACACAGCTCTTACGATGCCAAGGCCGTCGAGAAATGGTGGCGGGTGTTGGTGTTTGTCGATCGCGCTTTCAAGCTACACGCTGGTAAGTTCGATGGCAAACAGAGCCCTGTGCAATTCTTTTGGCACAGCTTTGATATCGCACTGACCCGCTTTTCAGGAAAAGTTGCGCAATTAGAGGGGGGACGCGTTTCAGACCGCGAGGCGTACTCACACGAGGTTATCAGTATTGGATTCTGGCCTGGTGACGAAAACACGCCATTCCCTGCATTTTATAGTTATACGTATCCGAGTCCGGAGGATCTGGAGAAAGAAGACATTGAGCCATCAGATGCCGCCTGGCACGACGTGAATGGTAGCCCGATGGCCATCTTGCCCTATGACAGTATACGTGATGCCGAAGATCCTCAGGCTACTGTGCTGGCCTTTGCAGAGAGCACTTATCATGCTGGTGCCGTAATCGCAAATTGGCCAGTTGACAGTTTTAAGATTCGACCGCTTGAGTAAAAGGTCTGTGAGTTAATCACGCTGTGGTGTGAAAAAGAACAGGTTATTGCCGAAGGGATCTGTAATACGCATCTCTTCAGATCCCCAAGGCTGTTTTTCTACGTTCGGATTAAACGCAGGATAGTCTTTGCCCTTTAGCTCACTATGAAGAGACTGTGTAAGCTCCCCCACAAACCAAAACACGTAACTTAGAGCATAGCGCGACAA
>CAZTEZ010000451.1:0-2501 GCA_964611815.1 uncultured Bacteroidia bacterium
GTCAGGGCTACTGTTCGGTGATTATTGACCCGAAAGTGCGTAAATTCAAAAAGCAATTCGACAGCTATTTGAAAGACAGCGCCAAATGACACGCCTCACTTTACACACTTTTATTATCGGCCTGCTGACACTACTGCCAGCGGGCCTTTTTGCGCAAACTGCCGTCGTTGAGGTCGACGAGCAGTGGCGGCTCTATGACCTCCAGAAAGGCGATTTCGTCTCGGAGGCCTACGACAACCTGCAGATCCTCGGCCGCACGCGGGTTGCTTTCCGGAAGACATCAGATTCCGATTACGGCATCATGGATGCAAGTGGCAAAGTGCTGCTGGAGCCGACCTACCAAAACATCAGCAGCTACGTTAACGGTTTTGCGTTCGGGACAGAGGGCTACATCGGTTACTGGGCCATTGACACCAACGGGCAACGGGCGATTGATCAGCGTTTCAGCACGATCGGCGATTTTTCTGCGCCTACTGCTGATTGTCCTTCGCTGGCGGCGGCAGGTCACGATGGGTACAGTCAAATTGGCTACATCACAACCAAGAATGAATTTGTACACGACGCTGTTTATGAGACGGCCTTGGCGTTCCGAGAAGGAAACGTGCTGGCACGACTTAAAGACGGCAGCGTGTTTGTCTTGAATTGTGATGGCACCCGGCGGGAGCTGGACATCAAGCTGAACATCATCGGTGAGGTATCGGAAGGGCTGGTCGTCGTGAAACCCGCGGATCGCAATGCCTACGGCTATATTAACCTGGAGGGCAAGTTTGTAATCGAACCGAAATACACCGGTGCCGGCAACTTTATCGACGGATTGGCCATCGTGAACAAGGACTACAAATACGGTATTATCAATAAGAAGGGCGAGGTGATATTGCCGACTGAGCACGGGCTGATTTATCGCGGACCTGGGCCCGTGTTTATGGTTAGCAATGGCGCTAACGGCTTTCAGTTGTATGATGCAACTGGTCGGTTAGTGAATGACCAGCGCTACAAATCAGCGAAAGCCTTCGAAGACGGTTTTTTCGCAGTGCAAACTGAAGAAGGCGGCAACTTCCTACGCCCGGACGGTACGCTGCTTTTGAAACCTGGCGTTTACTCGTCCACGAATAGTTTTACAAACGGATATGCTGCGGTAGAGGTATTTGAATTATACGGTTTGGTTGATGCCAACGGTGAAGAGGTGCTTTGGCCAGATTTTCAATCCATCAAAGGTGTGATACTTTCGGACTGAAATACATTGTAGAGGTACATTAAGTATTCTTTCTTGCTCGTCCTGCTCGGCTGTTTCATTATCCCTACGCTGATTCAAGCGCAAATTGCCACCGTGAAAACCGACGACGGCTGGCATCTGTACGACCTTGAAAACGAGACGATCACCACCGAGACCTGGGACTCGCTGATCAACCTGAGCCCCACGCGTCTTGGTTACATGTCAAACGGCAAATGGGGCGTGATGACGCCTACCGCCGAGCCACTGACTCCTGCCAAGTACCGCTTCATTCAGCCCTTCAACGCCGGAATGGCTGCCGTGCATGTGGGGTTCAACCATTGGGCGTACATCGACACCAACGGGCAGGAAGTGATCAAAGGGCCGTTCCGACGTGCCAAGCCTTTCAAAAACGCGGGTGGGGGGATGCGGCTTCCCGATTGCGGCCGTGGAGGCCAAAAAGGGCGTGGGCTACATCACTAGCGACGGTAAGTGGCACATCAAGCCGCGCTACCACGAGGGCGAATCCTTCAACGAAGGTTTCGCATTGGCTGAGCGCAAAGAACAACTGCGCTACCTCGATTGTGAAGGAAATGCCTTGGAAGTGCCGGATCGCTTTGAGATCGGTTCCGATTTCGTCAATGGTTTGGCCGTTGTGCAAGCCGAAAGCGATGCGGGCTGGTTGTATGGTTACCTGAACACCGACGGCGCCTACGCCATCGAACCGCGCTTCCACGATGCGTATGTGTTTCGAGGCGGCCGTGCGATCGTCATGAGCGAAGAGGGTACCTACGGCTACATCGACCGTGATGGCACCTCTGTTGTGCCGATGATCTACCAGAGCGCCTGGCAGTTCAACAGCGGCCGAGCGTTTGTGATGGGCGATGACGACTACTGGCGCATGATCGACAGCGATGGCGATTTCGTCCTGCTAGACGAAAAATACGCCCAAGCTCGGCCATTTGAAAATGGCCTTGCCCGCGTCTACAAAATCGGTCAGGGGTGGACGTTCATAGACTCCAACGGCGAAAAGCTGACCCGCATCGTCTACGACGATGTTGCGCCCTTTATGAACGGCTATGCGCCCGTGCTACTCGGCGAGAACTGGGGCCTGATTAACCGCGAAGGCGAGCAGGTCATAGAGTGTCAGTTTGATGCTGTGGGCGGGGTGTTTCGATAGCACCGGGACGGTCAGGATCTGGAGAGCATTCTGCTGGTACAATTCAAGCAAATGAGTGTTACATCCTGATTGCTATGACAAAGTCAACACCTGCGTCTGCTTATTGAACGG
>CAZTEZ010000452.1:0-2497 GCA_964611815.1 uncultured Bacteroidia bacterium
GCCCAGCCGTTTCGAGCCCTGTGGCCTCAACCAAATGTATTCCATGGCCTACGGCACGCTGCCGATCGTTCGCGCCACGGGCGGGCTGGTCGACAGCGTCGAGCCCATAGACATCGATGCGGGCACTGGCACTGGCTTGCGCTTCAGCGACATCTCCGGCGAGGCGCTTTACCACGCCTTCGGCGAGGCCTGCCGCCTTTACTACGATTACCCGCAGGCCTTTCAAGACGCCCAGGTCAGAGCGATGAGTCAGGATTTGTCCTGGACGGTTTCCGCGAACGCCTACGCAGGTGTTTACGCCGAAGCACTGGCGGAACGGGGCCAGGTGGCAGTCATTTCCGCCTGACTGCGCAAGGCAAACGTGATTCCCGCTGGTGCAAGCGCAGACTCACTTTGCCGGTTATGGCCATTCGCTGGGTATCGCTTTAGCTTATACGACAAAGCCATTTGAGCCTACGCTGTTATTCTTGGGGAACTAGGTATTTTGGACTTAACAAGTCGGTTAAATTGCCTATATTAGGACTCAAGATGGTCAAAAAGTCTCAGTGGAAATCAACCCTTTGCTTCGGGATTGCTGCGTTGCTTTCGTTCAGCGAGGCGGCAGCCTCGCGCGCTTTTCTGAATTCGTATTTTGGCGTGGATCCCGATTTGGACTATGTCAATTCCAATACGAATCAGTACGGGGGCGGCACCCTTTACCACTTTGACTACAGCACGCTGCTGCCCTCCGATCAATATGTCGATTACGTGATTAACGACTGGCATGGCAGTTGGTCAACAAGCGATATCGGCCTAGCGCCGACCGACCTCACCTACCACAACAACCCGCAAGGCAACGGTAACGATCCGGCTGGCGGCGAGTTTTACGACGTCGAGGCGCTCTATATGCGAAACGACAACCAATACCTCTATGTCGGGGTTGTCACTTCGGTTCCGCATCCGGGGGTAAACGACACCCGGGTAAATGCCTTTGTTGTTGCTGGCGACTTGGGTTTCAGCATTGGGCGAAACGGTTCCTACGACCAGACGGGCTTCAGCTATGATTTTGGTCTGAATTTAACGAACGAGGCTCGACCGGCGTCCGGCCAAAATGCCGCGACGCGTGACAACACCTTGGGCGCGGATTTTTACGAAACGCAGAACACCGACTGGTATGTCGGCACGGATCGCAACGATGTCTCCGGACAAGGGGAGCGAACCAGCTTCGACCCCGACGCCTCAAGTTCCACGGCTGTATACATCGGTGACGCCGCAGAGGTCACCTACGAAGAGTTGACGTTTACCGGCAACCTGCTCGAAACCGGGGCGGCGACGTATGCCATTGGCGCGAAGATTCCCCTTTCGTATTTCGGCAATCTGCAAGAGGGTGACGAACTGGGATTCAGTTTCATGCCTGGCTGCCGCAACGATGGCCAGCAGGGCGTAGCCAACATCCGCTTGACGACGAATTTTGTGCCTGTTCCCGAGCCCGGCACCTGGCTCGGCTCAGGATGCCTGATTGCCCTCGTTGGTGCTCGGGCTTGGCAGAAGCGCTCACGCAAGGCCGCACCACAGGCCTCGGATTTTTAGCAATTCCCTTAGGTCTCACGCCAAGACCCCAAGCTCCTCATCTTTGAGACCGATGATCCTACGCTCTATTCCATTCATTTGGGCAACAGTGTTTCTCTGTTTGCATCAGTGGTTAATTAGATTTTTTATCGTTCAATTGCTCGGCGGCCATGCGCTCGGCGGGGAGTTGTGCGGTTGCCGGCAGTTTGCGCAAGTTCTGTTCGTTGAAGTGTGCATTCAGCAGCGCCGCGTTGAGCTGGTGCCAGAATTGGGTTCCGGTCACGGGCCGCTTTAGGTTTTGGGCCAGCGGCGCTGCTTCCGAACCGTATTGTCGCAGTAGGCTGATGGCGACGGTGTTGCGCAGGTAGGGCGATTGCGGGTAGCGAAACAGCAGCGACTCCACGTCGTGTTGTATGGCGGGATCGTTGGGAAACAGCAGCAAGGCGAGGTAACCCAGCAGTTCAGCCGGGCCACGCTGGCTGAGATCAAAGTCGCTCAGCGGGTAGTCGCTCAGCAGGTCGCGCAGGGCGGCTTCGTCACCATCGAGATAGTATAGCTGGAGTCGCTGGGTCAACGCGGCGGCGCGTTGCGTGCGAAAATCACTCAGATGCTCAAGCACGGGTAGCCGCAGCGCGTCCTCGCCCAGCCGCTTGATCTCGCTGTCGGCAAGTTGCAGGCTGTCGAGCGGAGCCGAGTCGCAGAAACGTCCGAGTTCATAGCTCAGTTGGCGGCTGTTGCCAGTGACTTGGTAATCGGCGAGCATCTCGATGAGCCGCAGCAAGGCGGGTCGCTCTTCAAGCTGGGCCTGCTGGTCCGGGTCGCTGAGCCACTGCCGGACGGCTTCTGCCTGACCGGTGTGCACGCGGGCGAGCAGCAGCAGCCGGCAATAATCCGGGTTTTTGCGGGCGATCGCATCATTGGCGGTTTCGACGACCCAGGCGTCCAGACC
>CAZTEZ010000453.1:0-2495 GCA_964611815.1 uncultured Bacteroidia bacterium
CGTAAGTGCCTGTTTTTAATAAACCCTTACGTCCCCCTGAAATACGGGAGAGCCTAAAATAAGTCAATCGTGGCAGGAACTCATCGCTCTGAATGGTTTCCACCCATAGGTGCGTTTCACAACAATGATGGTCGTGGTAGATGTTTGGCGCTTCGTTCAGTGCGCTATGCAAGTAGCCACTCTCATAAACTGAGGGGTAGGGCGGCGGCGGCGCTGGCGGTTCTGCATAAGTTGCGATAAACGTGGCTAAAGCTTCGGGTGTCAGTTCATCCTTCATTGTCTCCTCGCCCGGGACAATTTTGTATTTTGAATCGCCGAAGGCTTTGTACTCGCTCCCACCTCGCACGAGCAACCGCTTAAACGATATCACCGTGTCGCTGTCAATTTCGTGGCGGCTGGCGATTAGTCGAATTTGCCGTTCGAAGCGCTTTTTAAGGTTCGGAGGAGGAAATTGGTCAAATGCGCTATAGCTTTGCGATTCAATAATTTTACTTGAGAACGCTTCAAGCGCAGTCGTGTAGCCTTGGCGTTCCGCATCCTTCTTGCACAGATCTGTGATGTAAACGTAGACAGTCATTGGCTTTTGCTTCAGTTGAAGGGTGAAAGTGCTGGGCGGCGGGGCCGCTCGGCGAGGTGTGCAATTAGCTTTTTTTGGCGCAGTGTAGGATGTTGTACTACGTCTCGGAGTCTATTGACGAAGTACGGCGAATCTAGAGAAAAAGGGACGAACTCGACAGGTGCCCATCTCTTCAAGCAGGTCTTCATGGAGCGGGGTTTGGACTACCAGACGGGGACCGGGGAACAGTAGGGACCGGCAACCTGGGCGGGGTGCGGCGATTTGGTGCGTAGGCATCATCGCGCCCGGCAGTGGTCGTCCCTCGTGTTTTTCGTCCGAAATCTTCGGTCCTTCGACAGGTTGCACGATTTTCCGCCACGTTTGGGCGGGTAGTCAAGAGGGTATTTCCGGGCGGGTTCTGGGTTGGGGGGGGCAGCGCGCTTGCTGCAGATCACCCCTTGCAGGCTACCAGGGATGGTTGTTATTTCTACTTTGTCAAATTAATTCTGCCCCGGGGCATAGCTTTTTCGCGACCGCCTGCCGAAGGGTCGAAACGGAGCAGATAATCAGACAGTTGCAATAATTGCTGCGGGAGGAACGTCGATACCACGCCACAATGAGGTGTATTTTACCCCTAAAAAAATCCTTGCAATCAGTATCTTACGGAATCTAACAAAGTAGAATTATGCTGGAACATGTTCGGCATTTGGAATTGCGTTCACAGAAGGCTATGAGGAGGGGAGATTCCGTTTCTTGGGGTTTTGCGGTCTCTGCGGCAGTGCTATACGATGGAAGGTCGGCTAATCTGACGGCATGAGCATACCTGATTACCAACGAGCCTCAGCGGGCTCACGGTTTGAGCCCCCGGTGGGCGCACACTGTCCCGGTGTCCCCCCTCGCCGGAGTCCTGCAATGCCCAAGAATCGTGTCCAGTTTCAGAAGGGCCTGAGTCTGCCCGTGTTTCAAGCCACCTACGGCAGCGAGGCGCAGTGCGCCGCGCACTTGTTCGCCTGGCGCTGGCCACAGGGTTTTGTGTGCCCGGCGTGCGGCCACGCGGATGGCTACACCGAGGTGAAGACCCGCGGGCTGCTCCAGTGCAAGCACTGCCGCCACCAGACCTCGCTGACGGCCGAGACCATCTTCGCCTACACCAAGCTGCCGCTGACGATCTGGTTTTTGGCGCTGTACCTGCTCACGCAGCAGAAAAACGGCATCTCGGCGTTGGAGCTCAAGCGCCAGCTCGGCGTCTCCTACCCGACCGCCTGGAGCATCAAGCAAAAGCTGATGCAGGTCATGCTCGAACGCGATGCCGGCTACCAGCTCAGCGGGGTCATCGAGATCGACGACGTCTACTGGGGCGGCGAGATTCACGGCGCGACAGCGGGTCGCGGCTCGCCCAACAAGACACCGTTCATTGCCGCCCTGAGCAAGACCGACGACGGCAAGCCCGTAGCCTTGCGCATGAGCGTCGTCGCGGGCTTTCGCAAAAGCGAACTGGCCGCTTGGACCGAGAAGTTCCTGGACCCCAACTGTATTGTCGTCAGCGACGGCCTCGCCTGCTTCCGCGGCATCGCCGACGCTGGCGTCGAGCATCAGCCGGTGGTCACCGGCGGCGGCGCGGCCAGCGTCGAACTGGAAGACTTCCGCTGGCTCAACACCATCATCGGCAACGTCAAGAACGCCCTGCACGGCACCTATCACAAGGCCAGTCCCGAGCATCTGCCGCGCTACCTCGCCGAGTTCTGCTATCGCTTCAATCGCCGCTTCGATCTCGCCGCCATGTTGCCACGCCTCGGCTTCGCTGCCGTACACACCCCGCCGATGCCCTACCGGCTGCTCAAGTTGGCTGAGGCTCATTGGTAATCAGGAAGGGGATTAAGACAGGAGATGGCCAGCCTGGCCGTGTCGCGGCGGACGCGCCAATCAGAGACCCGATCCA
>CAZTEZ010000454.1:0-2482 GCA_964611815.1 uncultured Bacteroidia bacterium
AGTCGGTGATGGTCAGGGCGCTGAAGCTGGCGAATTTGTCGCGCCCGACGTTCAGCTCCACATGGCCCGTACCTTCGCCTGCCGCCGAGCTGTAGCGCCCCAGCACCTCGCCTTGCACGACACGCTTCTCCGGGTCGTCGCTCAGTTGGGGGTCGCGTGTGAATAGCGCCATGACGCCGCCCAGCGCATCCGAGCCGTACTCCACAGCGCCCGTGCCGTTCAGCACCTCCACGCGCTCCAGGGTGTTCACGTCGACACCGAGGATGTTCTGCAGATGCCCGCCCCGAAAAATCGCATTGTTCACCCGAATGCCGTCCACCACAATCAGCACGCGATTCGCCTCAAATCCGCGCAAGTTGGGGCTGCCCCCGCCCAACTGACTGCGCTGCACAAAGGCGGCCGCGTGGTCTTCGAGCAAATGTGCGGTGCTGGGCGAACTGTACATCCGAATGCGCCGTGGGCCGATGATAAACGCGCTGGGTTCGGGTGCACGGTTCAGGCCATCGAAGCGTCCGGTGGCAATCACGAGCGGCTCGGTGCCAAATGCGGCCGGCTGCAGCTCGATTGTCCAGTCCGAAGAGTCCAGCTCGGCGTAGGTCAGGGCGAGGCTTTTGTATTCAGGGTGGTAGATAAACAGCGTGTCGGCATCGACTTTGTAGCGCGGTGTGAGCTGCACCTGGCCCTCGGCGTTGGTCTCGAGGGGTTCGGGTGGGGTGTCGCGCTTACGGAGAGTCGCCCCATCCACGGGCTCCAGCGTCGATTTATCGATGACCGTCACGAGCTGCGCACCGGCCAGCAGTGGCATCAGACAGACGAGCAACACAATTATACAGAGCAGCGCGCGGTTCATCGGGCGTAAAGATAGCATTTAAATAGCATTTAAAAGGCTGCTCTGTCGTGCGATAGCGCCGGGTGGTAGATCACCTTCAGGTTTCCAGCCAATGGCACTGCCTCAGAACCGATACTGCGTGCTCGGCAGATTCCAGCGCAGGCCGGCCATGGCGCCGTAGGTCGTCAGGCCGTTGTCGTCGCGGTAGTAGGCGTTGAAGTCGAAGTGCATGCCGATGAGGCGGAACTCGTAGCTCGCGAACAGCTGCGCCCGGAAGATGTTGTTTTCGATACCCTGGCCGATGTCGTTGCCGAAGTTGGGGTCGGGCTCGCCGTTGTTGAAAGTAGCGTTGGAGCGCGAGATGTCGCCGCCGAAGTTCAGGTCGGGGTTGCTGGGGTCGTCCTCGCCTCTGCTGGCATAGCCCGCCGTCAGCTGTAAGTTGAGTCGCGAGACGGGGCGGTATTTCACAAGTGCCACCAGTTCGCGGAAGTTGGCCCCCAGCGGGTGGGCAATGGCTTGGTCGAAGCTCGCCATGTTCGACGAGGGGTTGTAGTGCGCGTAGGCGTAGGGCCGGGCGCTGTTGGTCTCCAGTTGCAAATCGAGCGTGTTGATGCCGAAGACGTCGATGTACTTAGCGCCCAGCTGCCAGCCCCAGGTGTTGCCACGCCAGCCCGAACCGTTGCGCGTTTCCGAGAGGTTGAAGTCGTCGAGCATAAACTGGCCGTAGAACTGGAAGCGCTTAAACGCGTTGGCTTTGAAGCTGGCGCCCAGCATCGCGTTGTCGGGCGAGCCCACGTACTGTTCGATCGAGCGGTAGAAGATGATGGGGTTGAGGTACTGCAACTCGAAGCCCCGGAAGCCGTTGGGCTGGTCGGGCGCGTAGATGGTCGCCTCGTGGATGCCGAAGGTCAGCTCTTTGATGGGGCGGTAGTAGGCCGAGTGGAACACGCCATACTTGCGTGGGTAGGCCCCGAAGGCGTCGGCTTTGTTGGGGATGTACTCGACGAACTGCGCGATTTGCGTGTGGTACTGGATCTTCCAGAATTTGATATCGTAGCTCAGCTGCAGGTGCTCGACGGCGTGATTCGACATCAGCATACTCTGGTAGCCATTGCCGAAAAAGCTGTTATCGCGCCCGAATTTCAACCGGAAATTGTCGACGGGCTGAAACGTCAGATAGGCCTTGCTGGCGAAAAAGTCGTAACCGTCGTTCGCATCGCCGAATTGTTTCCAGTAACCCTCGCCCGGCACGGCACCGGTGCGGCGTTGGTACTCGTGCACGTTGATAGGCGCGCGCATCTGGTTGTCCATGAACTCCGTGTAAAAACCAAGCATCCCGAAGAGGCTGCCCCGCACCTGCGCACCACGGGTGTTCACGAACAGCGTGCGGCTGTCGGCGGCGAAGTCCGTGTTCTCCAGCCCCAACTGAAAGTCGACGATGGGGTTCACGTACACGCGGTACTTCATGTCCTCGCTTTCGTAGTGCAGCAGGTCGCGCTGGTTGCGGTAGAAGTACTTCAGAAAGCCGCGCTCGCGGGTGTTGGTGTAGGGGTCGTCGATGCGCCAGCGCACCCGGTGGAGCCACTTTTTGTCGCGAATGGCCAGCGCGTTGGTGTCGACTTGGCTGAGCCAGTCGGCGGCGCGGTCGCGGCC
>CAZTEZ010000455.1:0-2476 GCA_964611815.1 uncultured Bacteroidia bacterium
CACCGTAGCGAAAAACCAGGTTGAAAAAAGCCATGAGTACGCTTACGTAGGCCGCAAAGTCAAAAAGCGCCAGATGCGCGCGCTGTTTATTCAGCGTATTAATGCCGGGGCACGCCTGCACGGCATGTCCTACTCTGCGCTGATGGGCGCTCTGAAAAAGTCGAACATTGAACTCGACCGCAAGGTGCTGGCTGACCTGGCCATGAACCACCCCGAGGCGTTCAAGTCTGTGGTGGAACAAGCCAAGCAGGCCGCCTGAGCAAAGCATTGACTTACTCAAAGTATCTGCCTCTCCAATATCGGAGAGGCTTTTTTGTGCAGTTTCCGGGTGTGCAGCTTAACGCAGGCAATCCGGCACACACCGCTTTCCCAAAAACTGTTAAATCTGTCGTTGATAGCCCGCCAAAGTCTGACGAACTTAGTGTTAGATCGTGAAAGTAAAAAGCCGACTTTGAGTGCTAGCACTATTGCGGATGTGGAATACCCGCTGCTGTAGTGTCGGTTTCAAAAATGGTTGATAAACTTTCTTGTATTCTTTCAGGATGTTAACTCACCGTAAAGTCAAGATTGGCTATATTTGGCATGCTCTGACTCTGCCGGTGGGCAGTAAGAACCATAAGCCTATAGGGAAATGTCTACGCGCTTACTATTACTTTTAGCCGCTCTGCTGTTTGCGGCATCCGGGCTGTTCGCACAGAACGCCACCATTAAAGGGACCGTGAAATACGAGAACGAGATTGCCCCGCAGGCATCCGTAGCCCTTTTGCAAAACGGCAACCTATTGAGAGGTATGTATACAGACGATAACGGTAATTTCCGTTTTCAGGGTCTGGATGCCGGCACCTATGAAGTTATTGCCAACTACTCTGGTTCTGGTGACACCATTACGGTCGCGCAGCTCGGTAGTAACGAGACCCGCCCAGTGGATATCAACATCGGCACGCTAGAGCTCGCTGCTGTTGAGGTCAGCACTCGGGAACCGCTTGTGAAAGCGGATAAAGCCGTTCAATCGAAGAACTTTAGTGCCGACGACATCATGCGCGGTGCACAGGGTCGTGGCATTACGGGTGTCGTACAGCAGACAGCCAAGGTGCAGACCAGCGTCAACGGCGGTATTAACTTTGCCGGTGGTCGTTCGAATGCGACAGAGGTTTTTGTGGATGGTATGCGCGTCTATTCACAAAACCTGCCCCAGGCGGCCATGCAGAACGTTGAGGTCATCACCGGTGGTACGCCCCCCTGGTTTGGTGACGTGACTTCCGGTGTGATCAGCATTACGACGAAAAAGCCTTCTTCTCGCCACAGCCTTGGTGGTGAGGTCGTTACCTCAGAATTTCTGGATGGTTACGGCTACAATCTAGCCGCCTTAAACGCTACCGGCCCGCTGCTGATGAAAAAAGACAGCGCCGGTAACAAGATCCGTCCGATCATCGGCTACTTCCTCGCTGGTGAGTTTCAGTACGAGCGTGTTGATCGCCCCGTATTCGGCGGTGTGCCGGTATTGAACGATGGCGTTCTGGAAGACCTTCAGCAAAACCCGCTGGTGCTCGCTGAAGACGGCAACCAGTTTAACAACCGCGCTTACTTCATTACTGAAGATCAATTCAGCACCACTAAAGAAAACCCCAACAACGCCCGTTGGAGCGGTCGTATTAACGGTCGTCTGGATTTCATGCTGAACGACAACACGCAACTGCGTGTGGGTGGCTTCTACGCCCGCGATAACGCCAACAGCTTCTCGCTGCGCAACGTCATGTACGCACCTGAAGCCAACCAAGAGTTTGTGCAGGATCAGTACCGCGGTTTCGTGCGTTTCCAGCAGTCTTTTGCCGGAGATGACAATGGTCTCTTTAAAGGACTGTTCTACACGCTTCAGGCGGAATACTCTCGCCAGACGTCTGAGCAGTTTGATTCTCGCCACGGTAGCAATCTGTTTGACTACGGCCACGTAGGGCAATTCAACACGAACCGTGCGGAAATTTACAGCATCGTCAGCCCCGACGACCCCAACTTTAACAACGAAATCGGTGTGCCTTACTGGCAAACTGCTGGCTTTATCGACACGGCGTATACCTTCAACCCCGGTTCCAGCCGCAACCCGATTCTTGCGAACTACAACCAGTCGATCTATGACTACTACGCTGAAAACCCGCGTAACTTGCAGCAGTCGCTCGGCTTCTTCAGCACGCCCTTCCCGCCCTTTACAACGGACCCCATCTTTACAAACAACGTCCTGAACGCTCAGGATTTGTTAAACAACGGTGGTATCATCAACGGCTTTAACAGCCCGTTCCTGAGTTCGGAGATGAACATCTATTCGCTTTTCGTCGGTCAGGGCTCGATCAGTAACAGCTACGTGCAGCGCCAGAACGAGCGTTTCCGGGCGACTGGTCAGGCGACGATCACGATCGGTAAAGAGACGCGGACACGGAATAACATCCACAACATTAAGGTTGGCTTTGAGTTCCAGCAGGAC
>CAZTEZ010000456.1:0-2470 GCA_964611815.1 uncultured Bacteroidia bacterium
GCTCATGGCGCTGCAGGACAATATTCGGAAGTACGAAAACCAGTACGGCGAAATCGAAATCCATAACCAGGACGTCCCGGCCACACCCTCAGGCATGACCTTCGGTGGCCCTGCCGGCGAAGCCTAATCCACGACCCACCAAAAATGCCACTTCAACCACATCGTATTCTTGTGCTTGGCTTTCTGGCCGTCCTGCTGAGCCTCACTGGCTGTGTTTCGAAAAAGAAGCACGAGGCCTTGCAGAACCAAATGCAACGCGACATTGACCGTGCTGAGCTGAACCAGAAAAAGCTGCGCGCACAGCTCGACGAGCTGCTGGACAGCAAGGCCACACTCGAAGACTCCATTACGGTGCTGAACGCCCGCGTCGAGCGCCTGGAGAAAGACCTGATCGATGAGCGCGAGGCGGTGTTGCAGTTTCAAGAGGATTACGCGAACCTGAAATCGCAGAGCGGCAAGAAGATCCTGAAGCTGATCTCGGACCTGGAGGTCTCGCGCCAGGACATCTACAACCGCGAGCTGCGCCTGGCCGAAATCAAGAAGCAGCTCGAGCAGCGCCAGACCGCCGCCGACCAACTCCGCGATCGCATCCGCGAGCAGCTCTTGCTCTTCAGCGACGACCTGGAGCTTGATGTCCGTGAGGGGAACGTGTATGTTAAACTCGCCAACAAGCTGCTGTTCCGATCTGGTGAAGCGAAAATCAGCGACGTAGGGCGCGAGGCCCTGCAGGAGCTCTCGAAGATTTTGCAACGCGAAAAGAGCCTGAAAGTGAACGTTGAAGGCCACACCGACAACCAATCCATCGCACGGATTCGTTGCATTGACGACAACTGGCAGCTGAGCGTCATTCGCTCGACCAACGTCGCGAAAGCGCTGGTAGAATTTGGCGTGCAGCCCACACGAATTATCGCCTCCGGTCGTTCGAAGTATCAGCCCGTGGCCACCAACGACACAGAATCCGGGCGCGCTAAAAATCGCCGCACCGAAATCATTCTCATCCCCGATTATGCCGACCTACTCGAACTACTCGACGAAAATGCGCCCTACAAAGCCGACCCGACTGAAGAATCCAATGAATAAGCTGTTTACACTCGCCATTTTAACGCTACTCCTGATTGGCGTACTCGCTCCCAATGCCTTTTCCCAACCCGTTGAGCCTGAGACGGAAGAAGAGAAGCTCGTACTCTCGAACTTCTCGGAAGAGGAGCGCAAAATCATCGAGCTGGCCAACCGCCAGATGCCGCAGCTTCAGCGCATGGAAAAGACGCTCATCAGCGTTGAAGAGCAGCTCGCGGCCTGGGAAGACACCCTGGCCTATCAGAAGAAGATCCCGCTCTATCGCGACAAAGCTCTGCGCGATGTGGCCGGCTTGCGCCGCCAAAACGACAACGCTTACGACCAGCTCAAGGAGCTGAACATGCAATGGTTTACACACCAGCGCCCGTTGATGGCCGTTTACACGCGCTATGGTGAGCTGAAGATCCGCGGGAAAATCAACGAACAGCTGCGCACCTTCTTGAAAAAACACCGCGACGTAATGCACAAAATGGAAGCTGTGCTCCTGAAAATCAACGAGAACTACATCCAAGCGGATTTTTTGTTGAATTCGAAGCTAAATTGACGTACCTTAACTAACGTACATCCCCTCACCGCATGCGTTTTCTGCTACTCATATCGCTGTTTACGATGCTCTCTGCGCCGCTTTTCTCGCAGGAGGATGCTGATGCGTTCGAGCAGGACAACGCCAATAAATTTGAGCAGCTACTGAAACTGACCCACCTCTCGCTGAACGAAGAATTCGTCACCATCGATTATGAAATACCATTTGGTGGCATGGTAGAATTCCGGCTCTACCGCCCGTTGGATGGCGGAGAAAACAAGCTCGTGTGGCAAACCCAGCATGTGCGCCAACCGGGCGAGCATGACCTCAAGCTCCGCAAAAAGCTGCTGCCCAACGGGCCGTATCACTACACGTTTCACTACAAAGGCGCGAATCAGAGCGGTGAATTCACCGTGGAGGGCGGCAAAGATGTGGCAACTGATGCTGCGCCCATTGAAGAGGAAAATACCGATGGCGGCGGCACTCCCGATGAATTTTACGACGAGTACGACTTCGATTTTGGTGAGTAAACCCGCCGCCCATGCGTTATCTGATCGTCGACACCGAAACCGATGGCCTGCCAGAGCGCTTTGAAAGCGGTGTCACTCGCGTCGATAATTGGCCGCGCGTCGTTCAGCTAGCTTTTATGGTCGTCGATGAGCGCAAGCGCAAGCTCGCTGAGGTCAACCTGCTGGTGAAGCCCGTCGGCTTTGAAGTGCCCGAGGATGCCACCAAAGTACACGGCATCACTCACGAACGGGCTGTGAGCGAGGGCGTTGCCATCGCCGATGCCTTGCAGGTATTTCAGTCGTTTCTCGCCATCCGTCCGTTAACGCTCGTGGCGCACAACCTGCCTTTCGACGGCAATGT
>CAZTEZ010000457.1:0-2461 GCA_964611815.1 uncultured Bacteroidia bacterium
TCGACCAGCTCATCGTAATTGGCCTGGAGCTGTTCAGGCGATTCGGATTGCAAATCGCGGTTGAGCGCTTCGATGCGTTGATGCAGCGGCGGGTTTTCGGTCGTCATGGGCTCAAGCTAAGGGTTTCTGTTATCAATGCGGACTCTTTTAGGAGTATTTGCAGCTTCGTGGCGTTCCAAACATGTACCATGCAAGTATCATGATTTAGACTGAGTACAAATGGCGGGCATCGGGAGCGCTCAGCGCGCAAAATCGGTTCTGTGTTTGAACAATGCACCCAAAACGCCCTATATTTAGGGTGTATTTGTGACTACACTCACAAAATTGCTTAACGCACACTCTAAGCACACCTCTAAACCAACGCACACATGAGCGCAGTTGCCCTCAGCAATCCATTTCGCACGAGTATCGGCCAGAAATTTATCGTGGCCATTACTGGTATCTTCCTCATTACGTTCCTCATTGTTCACGTAGCTGGTAACCTGCTGCTGTTCGTTGGGGCCGAGGAATTCAATGCCTATGCCCACTTCATGGCCACCAACCCGATCATTCGTACGATGGAAGTCGTGCTGTTCGCGGGCTTCATTGGCCACATCGTTACGGCTTTGGCGGTGACCTTCAAGTCCCGCAAAGCCCGGAAAGTGAGCTACAAAAAGACCGATTACAGCAAGAGTGCCAACTGGTACTCGCGCTACATGGCCGTCAGCGGTTCGCTGCTGCTGCTCTTTCTGATCGTACACCTCATCGACTTCTGGGTCGGCGAGCGTTTTATGACCATGGACGAGGAGCTCTACACCCGCGTGGAGCGCGAACTGTCTGAACTCAGCCACCTCATCATTTACGTGGTCGGCATAGTGGTGCTGATGCTCCACCTGCTGCATGGATTCTACAGCGCATTCCAGACCATTGGCATTAACATCAATACCAAGCTCGGCCGTATCATTAACGGCATCGGGGTTGTTTTCGCCGTGGTCATTTCTGCGCTGTTTGCTTCTATGCCCATCTACTTTTTCATTTTAGGACAATCCTGAACAACTCTAATCAAACCGATCATCTCATAACTTCCCCGAATTATGGCTACCGATTTAACCGGACTTCTCGAAACCAGCGACGCGCCCTTCCCCGCAGACTCCAAGCTGCCAGAAGGTCCGCTTGCTGAAAAATGGCGCAATCACAAAGAATCGATCCGCCTGGTAGCGCCCAACAACAAGCGTAAATACAAAGTGATTGTCGTCGGCACCGGCCTGGCCGGTGGCGCAGCCGCTGCCTCGCTGGCAGAGCTGGGCTACGACGTACACGCCTTCACCTTCCACGACAGTCCTCGCCGTGCACACTCCATTGCTGCACAGGGTGGCATCAACGCGGCCAAAAACTACCGTAACGACGGCGACAGCGTCTTCCGCCTGTTTTACGACACCATCAAAGGTGGCGACTTCCGTTCGCGCGAACCCAACGTCTATCGCCTGGCCGAGGTGAGCGTCGATATCATCGACCAGTGTGTCGCCCAGGGCGTGCCCTTTGCACGTGACTACGGTGGCTTGCTCGCGACCCGCTCGTTCGGTGGCGCGCAAGTTTCGCGTACGTTCTACGCCCGTGGCCAAACGGGCCAGCAGCTGCTGCTGGGTGCCTATCAGGCCCTGAGCAAGATGGTGAACACCGGCCAGGTGAAAATGTACACCCGTCAGGAAATGATGGACGTGGTTGTGGTCGGTGGCAAATGCAAAGGCATCGTTACGCGCAACCTGAACACCGGTGAAATCGAATCGCACCACGGCCACGCGGTGCTGCTTTGCACGGGTGGGTATGGCAACGCGTACTACCTGAGTACCAATGCCATCAACTGCAACGTATCTGCCGCCTGGAAAGCCCACAAACGTGGCGCGCTCTTCGCGAACCCCTCGTTTGTGCAAGTACACCCGACTTGCCTGCCGCAGAAAGGCGAGCACCAATCGAAGCTGACGCTGATGTCAGAGTCGCTGCGTAACGACGGACGCGTCTGGGTACCCAAGAAAGCTGGCGACGATCGCCACCCCAACAACATCCCCGAAGACGAACGCTACTACTACCTGGAAGAGCGCTATCCCGCCTTCGGTAACCTTGTGCCACGCGACGTTGCTTCGCGTAACGCCAAGCAGGTGGTCGACGACGGCCACGGCGTGGGTGCAACCAAGCGTGCGGTCTATCTCGATTTCGCCTCAGCCATTCAGCGCTATGGCCGCCAGAAAGTGGCATCAATGGACACCACCGGCATGAGCGACTCGAAAATCAAATCATTGATCTCTGAAGAGGGCACGAAAGTCGTTGAGGAGAAATACGGCAACCTCTTCGACATGTATCACCTCATTACCGACGAGAACCCGTACAAGCAGCCGATGAAAATCTACCCGGCCGTGCACTATACGATGGGCGGGCTGTGGGTCGATTATAACCTGATGACCAACATCCCCGGTCTGTACGCGCT
>CAZTEZ010000458.1:0-2444 GCA_964611815.1 uncultured Bacteroidia bacterium
GCGGTCAGGGCGGCGGCGGCGGCGGCGGCTCGTTCGGTATTTATGTCAATAACGCCGGTACGGGTGGTCAATTCGTTGACGTAGATGTAACAGCTGCCTTTGCGGGCAACGGTGCCAACGGTGGTTTCGGTGGCATAGGTGGCAACGGCGGCAATGGTGGCCCAGGCGGTGCAACAGGCGCGCAGGGTCAACCCGGCGCGTGTGATATTGGCTCCGGCGGCGATGGCGGCGACGGCGGTGATGGCGGCGACGGCGGCGACGGCGGCGATGGTGTCGGCGGTTTTGCTGCAGCGGTCTATTTCTCGCCCGGTTCCAATGTAGACACCTTAGATTTTAAAGCACCGGTGGAGCCCTTCATGACGGCTCGCTCGGTTGGCTGCACCGATCGCAACTTGCAATTCGACATTGCCTCCAGTGGTAACATCACCTGGTTCTTTGGTGGCAATGCCAACCCGGTGACTGCCAACGGTTCTTCGCCAGTTGTGCAGTACACCAGCCAGGGCCGGCAGACGGTTACGGTGATTGCCAACGGGCAGACTTTCACGTTTACAGACTTCCTCGACATTCGCGACGACGGCTCGGCGTTTGCGTCTGAGATCGTCTCGACGGACGACACCATCTGCGCGGGCGAGGTGCCGACTTTTGAGAGCAGCTTCACTGGAGCAGACGCTTACATCTGGGATTTTGGTGGTGCGGCCCCCAACCCGGCAGACTCTTCACAATCGATTATTGATACCACGACTTTCAACACTCCCGGGGATTATTTCATTACCCTCCGCACACTCTCAGCCTGCTGTGGGCTGACTGACCCGGATACCTTCGCCATCCATGTGCGCCCGAACCCGGCACCTGTGCTGCAGCTGAGTACGATCAACAACCCCTCGGCGATCATTTGCGAGGGCGAAGATCTGCAGTTCGAAGCTACTGTGGCCAATGTCGGTGCCGACGCCGAATTCCTCTGGCGCATCAACGGCGTGATTGATCAGGCCAACAGCGGCATTGGCCAGCCGATTTACACGGCAACGGGTCTGCAAGACGGCGACAACGTTTCGCTGCGTATCGTCAGTTCGAGCGTCTGTACAGACGGCGACACCTTGCCGGCACTACCCAGCTACAACGTTATTGTGAACCCGGTGCCCCAGTTTCTGAGCCCTAGCATCACCGGCTGTGTGAACGTCGACCCCGCTGTTGTTTCACCCGGCGAGCCGGTCGAAATCAGCATCGTGAACCCACCGACGAACCCGGATGTCATCGTGACCTGGGATTTGGGTAACGGCAGCACCAGCCTGAACAATCCCGACACCGTCGTATTTAGCGACCCAGGAAAGTACGCCATAACGGCCTTCCTATGGGACACAGTGACAGGTTGTGTGTCAACCCAGAACCTCAGTGCCTGCGGCGATTCTGTTGAGGTGGTCTTCTTCCCAGAGGCCGATATGGCACCCGCCGTGTATAGTGATTGTGCGCCACTAACGGTCGATTTTGACAACCTTAGCAAGAACGCCCTGAGCTACAGCTGGGACTTCGGCGACGGCTCACCGGTTTCAACGGCCGAGAATCCTCAGCACACCTACCTGGCGGCAGGCACTTACAACGTGCAGCTAATCGCTTTCGGCGCGCAGGGTAGCGATACGCTCAATCAGGTCACCATTAAAGTGCACCCCAAGCCCTCAGCTGATATCGCGGCCTCACCGACCATCGTTATTGAGCCCGACCAGGAGGTGCAGTTTTCCAGCAATTCGACCTTCTCGGACAGCTGGAGTTGGGACTTTGGAGACCCCGCTTCTGGCAACAACACCTCTACTTTGCCCAAACCAACGCATCTTTACAGCGACCAGGGTACCTACACCGTACAGCTCATCGTGACTTCGCCCTTCGGTTGCTCAGACACCATCGTCAAGAATGACTTCATTCTTGTGGACACCACGCTGGGCGGTGGCGGCATCTCTAGCTTGCCCGAAGACTTGACTGACCTCACGGCCATCCATCTCTATCCCAACCCCTTCGAGCAGACCTTGACGCTGGAGCTGAACAGCATGGTGTCTGGTGCGGCTCAGATTGCGATCACAGACATCAGTGGGCGTACGGTCTTCCAACACCAGCAGCGCCTGACCACTGGCGAGCAGCGCATTGCGCTGCACCCGAACGATCTGGCGGCCGGGGTGTATATGCTGCGCCTGACAACGCCCAACGATCAGCTCACGTTCAAGCTCATCCGTCGCTAAACCACGCCATTTCAACTGCTTATCCATCTCTGCTTAGCCCGACTGTCATGACCGTATCAATCAACATGCGAAAGTCGATCCTCCTGCCAGCCCTGCTAATTTTGCTGCCCCTGTTTGCTCAGGCGCAGATTAGCCCGACGTGCTTTAACGAAATCTACTGCGCGCCCAATGTGGCCTCAGGTGCGGGCACGGGCAGCGAGGCGAACCCCGCCAACTTTT
>CAZTEZ010000459.1:0-2419 GCA_964611815.1 uncultured Bacteroidia bacterium
TTCGTAGAACAGATAGCCCAGCGCCAGGGCGGTGGTCTCGTGCCCGGCGATGAACATCGTCAGAATCTCGTCGCGCACCTGCTTGTCGCTCATGGTCTCGCCAGTGTCGGCATCGCTGGCGGCCATCAGCATCGAGAGCAAATCGCGCGGGCGGTCGGCCTCGCTCTGCGCGCGGCGGGCTGTGATCATCCCGTAGATAATCTTGTCGAGCTCGCCCGTCAGCACCTCCACGCGCTTCATGCTGGGTTTGGGCACCCAGCCGGGCATCAGCGAATACGTGTTCACGCGGTCGA
The DNA here is from genome assembly GCA_964611815.1 of uncultured Bacteroidia bacterium. Lineage (GTDB taxonomy): Bacteria > Bacteroidota > Bacteroidia > J057 > CAZTEZ01 > CAZTEZ01. The sequence continues at coordinate 294 of CAZTEZ010000459.1, forward strand.
TAATGAGGTCGAACAGCTCCGTGATCACCCGCGAGACATGCGTCGAATCGTCGCGGACGTTCGTGCTCAGCAGCGTGCGGGCCACGATGTCGAGCGTCAGCTTGTTCATCTCTTTGGCCATATCGAAGCGGTCGGCCTGCTCCTGGCGCTCGCTCCAGCGCTCGAGCAGCCAGTCGGTGCTATCCACCATCGTGTCCGCGAAGTTCTTGAGGTACTCTTTGTGAAACGCCGGTTGTGCGATGCGCCGCTGCCGCAACCAGAACGCGCCCTCGCTTGTGAGCAGCCCATTGCCCAGTACCTGGCGTATGAACTTCATGCCCAGGCCTTTGTGGTACTGCTTATGCTCCATCAACAGGATCTGCTTCGCGCCCTCGGGGCTCATCACGAGGTTGAACGTCTGCCCGGCGAGGGCAATGCGCACGATGTCGCCGTAGGTCTCGCGCAGGTAGGTCCAGCGCTTGGCGGGGTTGGCGATGTACTCGCGCGATTTGATCAGCGATTTGACGAACCCGTCGTCGGGCCCCGGTGCAAAGGGGGCTTCGGCGGCGGCCTCGGGGGCGAAGGTGGGGGAGGTGCTCATAATAGATAAGTTAAAGAATTTTGAAGTATGAGCAGTTCGCCAAACGGCCTACTTAATGAGCTTCACCGCGCCGTTCACTTTCAGTTTCAGCAGCTCGATGGTCTCCAGGCCGTCGTTGTCGACGGCTTTCACGGCGACATTGTACGTACCGGCCTGAAACTTTTCCGTCTGTTCGCCCTTTTTGTCGAGCAGCACGTCGGGCAAGAAGCCTTTGCCGGGTTCGTGTTGCCACTGCCACGAGAAAAACTCGATGCCCGCATCGCTTTCGGCGCTGGCCATCAGCTTGATCTTGTGCTCGCCTTTTTTGGTGGCGCCCAGGTGTTCGTACGTGATTTCCACGAGCGGCTTTTTGGCGAACTCCACGATGCTGCCCACTTCCACAAGCTCGATTTCCACGCCCTCTTCGAGCTTCAGGCGGGCGACTTCTTGCACCGCGCCTTTGCCAAAACTGAACGCGATGATATAGCCCACGGGTTGCCCGTCTTTTTTGTTCTTTTCAAAACGGCGTTTGTCGTAGCGTTTGGCCGCCGAGAAGAAATTATCGACCACGTTGCGCCCAATGCCCTCCGATTGTTTCACTTGTATGGGCGTGCCCTCTAGGGTGCGGCCGTCGATGCCGTAGTCGCCGCGCTGCTTGGTGTTGGGTTCGCCACCGTACTGCTCGATGATCCACTGCTCGAATTTGTAGGGATCCATATTAAAAATGGTGTCGTAGTCGTATTTGTGCAGCGTGATCGAAAACGGCGCACTGAACAGGTCTTTTTGCAACGCCAGGCGCATCTCCGTGACTTTCACGGCCTGCACGCTTTGGTCAATGCCCACCCACTTGCGCTTTAGGCGGTCGGCGACGGCCACGGTGGTGCCCCCGCCCACAAAGGGGTCGAGCACGACATCGCCCTCGTTGCTGGCCATCTGGATGATACGCTCCATCAGCGCTTCGGGCTTTTGCGTGGGGTAGCCGATGCGTTCTTTGGCTTGCGAATTTATTGGACGAATATCATTCCAAATATCATCAACTAATTTGCCTTTGGACATATCAAGGTATCGCTTAATTCTTGGCGTCCCCTTTGAATTTATGTATATGTAATCGTGCTTCAATAATAAATCTAGCTTTTCTTGTGTGGACAGTTTTTCTATTTCAGAACGTGAGGCCACCAGTTCTAAATAAGCGTCAGGAATAGCCCAATGCCTGCCTTTAGTGGAAGGATTATAATCTTTCCAAGCTTTTCCAGATTCCCCCTGACTTATTCCAGCGCCTGTTAAATCTCCGTCCATGTACCTGCCCCGATCATCAATCTTATTATATTTCTTTCTGATATATTCTGGATCATGCCCTCCATAAGTTGGTAGGTAATTGAATTCTTTAGAAGATGTATACCAAAAAATGTAGTCTGAGTTTGTCGACAACTTCCTCGAAGACTCAGTTGAATTTGTTCTACGCCAGATAATCTTATTTCGAAAATTCTCACTTCCAAATATCTTATCTAAAATCCACACCCTGATATACGCATCCGCGTGCCAATCGCAATGCAGAAAAATGCTGCCG
>CAZTEZ010000460.1:0-2418 GCA_964611815.1 uncultured Bacteroidia bacterium
ACTCGTGACGCGCAACATGCCGATTTTGTCAGACCTGAAAGGCTGGAAGTACGGCTTCGAATCGCCCTTTAAAGTCGAGGTGTATTTCATTAACACCAAGCTGTTCTCGAACAATAAGTGGGGCACCCGCGCTCCCGTTCGCGTTTATGACCCGGAATTCCCCTCTGGCGTCGATATGCGCGCCTTCGGTACGTTTAACTTCCAGGTGACCGATCCGGGCAAATTCTTCAAGTTTGCCGGCAACAAGAACCTGTTTACGACTGAGAGCATCCTGGACCACTTCCGTTCGATGATGGTCACGGAGTTCTCGACGACGCTCAAGAAGTCGGGCAAAACGCTGCGCGAGATCGACATGAAAGCCAACGAGCTGGGTGCTGAGTTGATGCCACTCATGGAGGATGACTTTGCTGAGGTTGGTCTGACGATCCGCGAGTTCTTCGTCGAAAACGTCAGCCTGCCCAAGGAAATCCGCGATGCGCTCGCAGAGCAAGACATGGAGATGCGCAAGAAGCGCAAGTCGATGAGTCTGGACAACGAGATGGAAATGCAGAACCTGATGGGCAAAGCCAACCTCTCGCAGAACATCGGCGACATGGACAAGTTCATGAAGTTTCAGATGGGCTCCTCGATGGACAGCCCCGGCGGCGAAGGCCAGGGTGGCAGCGGCGATATGTCTGAAATGATGAAAATGATGATGTCGATGGGCATGGCCAACAACATGATGCAGAACATGCAGGGCAGCATGGGTGGCCAGCAACAGCAAGCCCCGCAACAACCAGCCCAGGCACCTGCCCAGGATGCCGGCGATAGCGAACGCGACAAGGTGATGGCCACGCTCAAACAGCTCGGCGAGCTGAAAGAGATGGGCGTGCTCACCGAGGAGGAGTTCAACAAGAAGAAAGCCGATCTGCTGGCGAAGCTCTAAACGAGCTTATCTTCTGATCGACAGCATAGCAAAAGCGCGACCTGGACGGGTCGCGCTTTTTATCTGAGAACCAGAATTTTCGGAATTACCAGAATTCACCATAATTAGGTATGCAGTTGATTGTAGCTTTTTCAGGGACCAGATTTTGAAAATTTTGTCAATTCTGAAACTTCTGGTTCAAAGCGGAATCTGGTTCAGTTCAACGACGGCTCGGGCTGCGAGATGGCCGTGAGGGCAGCGCCCTCTAAGCGACCAGTGTACCAGTCTTTGTCGATTTCGGCGCCGTGGCTTTCGTAGAAGTCGATAGCGCGATCGTTGTCGTGCAGTACGACCCAGTCGAAGCGCTGCGCACCCAGATCAACAGCTCGCTGTGCAGCGGCTTTGAAGAGCTTGTGCCCCAGGCCCTGCCCACGGTGCGATTTGGTGATGATCAGATCGTCCAGGTGGTAAGCGCGACCTTTCCAGGTACTGAAAGAGCGGTAGCAGACCGCAATACCCACTATTTGTTCGTCTGCCTCGGCGACGAAGCATTCAAACCAGGGATTGTCGGTGTCGAAGCCGTCTTTCTCGAACGTGTTTGCGGTAGTGTTGATCCCGTCGGTGTCTTCGCCATGGAAGGCGGCTTGCTCGCGGACGAGCTTCATGATTTGCGGGAGATCTTCTGGGGTTGCTTGGCGAATGTGCGTTGTTGACTTTTTTGTAGAAGAGCTTGTTTTCAGCATAAAAAGAGTGTTGTGACGCAAATATAACTAATTGAGATGGAAAAGCGTTCAGGACCCCTTGAATACTTGTGCCGTGAGACACCTATTAGCCAGTATTTTGCCTGGAAACTCCTTTTTTGTAGCCTAAAACTTAACACAGCTTTAAAGCACGTTATGTTGTAGACGTTGATTTTAAGCATCAATGGCCGCAGCGCCTTCCACCCGGCCGTTGACCCACTCGGGGTCAAGCGTGGCGCCCAAGCGTTTATAGAACCGAATGGCCGGGGTGTTCCAGTCCAGCACCTGCCAGGCCAGGCGCTCGGCTTTCAACTCGCGCGCCCGAGCAACATACGCCGCAAACAGCTGCTGACCCACGCCCTGGCCGCGCTCTTGCTCTTTGACGACGAAATCTTCGAGGTAATAGCAGCGGCCTTTCCAGGTGCTGTACGTCCGGCAGCAGAGCGCAATGCCCAGTAAGTGGCCGTCGCGCTCGGCAACGTGGCACTCAAACCACGGCAATTGTGTTTCAAAAGCGTCAGCGATGTAAGTTTCAGGGGTAGTAATCACGGCTTCCGGCGCACGTTCGTACACCGCGAGCTCCTGAATGAGCGCGTGGACGGCGGGCATGTCATCAGCAGTAGCGAGTCGGATCTGAGTCATTTTCTGGCGGGTTGAGCTGCGGTAAAATAAGCCTCGGAAAATAGCACTTGGCGCTGGGAACTTGCCGTCGGGGTGGGGTGGAAATGCCGACGCAAAGCCTTAACTTCGAATCCATGAAGATTTAGCGAGCAT
>CAZTEZ010000461.1:0-2415 GCA_964611815.1 uncultured Bacteroidia bacterium
AGTGAGCCGGCTGAGGGCCGCGAGCAGTTGGGCGTGGGCATCGCTTTGTTGCTCGGCGTGGTCTTGCGAAATGCCGATGGCATTGTCCGTCAGCGGGCGCCGGGGGGTGGGCGCGTCGCCGGCCATCAGGACGTAAAGCAGCGCAAACGGCCGTCGCAGAAAGTCGTCCGCCTCCCCGCCCTGCTGGGTGTGCTGGTCGATGATGTCGTCCAACGCGCTACCCTCGCGCAACTTGATGCCGTGCTTGTGCAAAAACGCCAGCTGGCGCTCGATCACCCGGCGCTTTTGGCTGGGGCTCAGCAGGGCGAGCTGCGCGGCGATCTTCAGCTGTTGCAGGCGGGTGGGCATGGGGGGAAGTTACGAAATGGGTGCGCGGTGAGCGTCATCTCGAGCGCAGTCGAGAGATCCGAGTCGACAGTAAATGATGTGCTGTGCACTATCCTCTCGGGTCTCTCGGCTCCGCAGGCTCCGCTCGAGACGACGGCTTCTTTGAAGCCATTCATTTCGCTCGCCATCCCTCACGCCTTCAACTCATACAACTGGTTGCGCACGATAAACTCCCCCAGGTAGCGACGGATGGGCTGGTTTTCGGGCGCGGCGAGCTCCGGGTCGGCTTTGATGGTGTCGAAGGCGGCGTTGCGGGTGGTGCGCAGGATCTCGCCGTCTTCGATGATGTTAGCCAGTCGGAACTCCGGCAGGCCGCTTTGGCGCGTGCCCAGGAAATCGCCCGGCCCGCGCAGTTTGAGGTCAATTTCTGAAATTTCGAAGCCGCTGGTCGAGCGCGCCATGGCTTGCAGGCGCTCCTCGGCAGTTTTCGAGATGTCGTCTTTCGTCATCAGGATGCAGTAGCTCTGCGTGCCACCCCGGCCGACGCGCCCGCGCAGCTGGTGCAGCTGCGACAGCCCGAAACGCTCGGCGTTCTCGATGATCATCACCGTCGCGTTGGGCACGTCCACGCCCACTTCGATGACGGTCGTGCCAACGAGCACCTGCGTTTCGCCCTTTTTGAAGCGCTGCATCTCGCGGTCTTTTTCCTCCGGGCGCATCTTGCCATGAACGATCGAGACCTTGTAGTCTTTCAGGTAATCCTGCAAAAACAGATAGCCCTCTTTGACGGCCGCCAGATCGAGCTGCTCGCTCTCATCCACCAAAGGGTAGACGCAGTAGGCCTGCTGCCCGGTTTGCAGCTGCTCTTTCAAAAAACCCAGCACGCGCAGTCGCATGCTCTCGCGACGCACGGCGGTTTTGATGGGCTTGCGGCCGGGCGGTAGCTCGTCGATGGTCGAGACGTCAATGTCGCCATACACACTCATGGCGAGCGTGCGCGGGATGGGCGTGGCCGTCATCGCGAGGTTGTGCGGGAACAGCGTCGGGTGCTTCTGCCAGAGTTTGGCACGCTGCAGCACGCCGAACTTGTGCTGTTCGTCGATCACGCACAGGCCGAGGCGCTTGAACTTCACGGTCGGCTCAATGAGCGCGTGGGTGCCGACGACGATCTGCGTCGTGCCGCTGGCGACGCTATTCAGTATCTCGCGGCGCAACACCTTGCGCTGCCCGCCTTTGATGAGGTCGATGTGCAAGCCCAGCGGCTCCACCCACTCGAAAATGCTGCGGTAGTGCTGCTCGGCGAGGATTTCGGTGGGCGCCATCATGGCCGCCTGATAGCCGTTGTCGATGGCCATCAGCATGGTCATCAGCGCAACGATGGTCTTGCCGCTGCCCACATCGCCCTGCACGAGGCGGTTCATTTGGCTGCCTCGGCGTACGTCCTGGCGGATTTCTTTCAGCACACGCTTCTGTGCGCCCGTGAGCTCGAAGGGCAGGCGCTCGTCGTAGAAGCGGTTGAAGTAGGTGCCGATGGAGTCGAAGACCGGTGCGTTGCGCTTGGGCTGGTCGTTGAGGCGGCGGCGGGCGAGCAGCAACTCGAAGATGTACAGCTCTTCGAATTTAATGCGCGCTTGGGCCCTTGCCAGTAGCTTGCCGTTGGCCGGGAAGTGAATCTGCGTGAGCGCGACCGTACGGGGCAGCAAATTGAACTTTTCGAGCAGCGCATCCGGCAGGTTTTCTTCGATGCGGCTGGCCCCCTGTTCGAGCAGCACGGACACGATGGCGCGGATGCCCTTGCTGTCGAGGTGCAGACTCTTCAGGCGCTCGGTCGAGCTGTATTCTGGCAGTACGCGCTGGTGGTGGGTGGGTGCGTCTTGTGTGGCGTCGACTTTCTCGATCTCGGGATGCGCGATCTGCACATGCGTATTGCGAAAAGTCGGCTTGCCAGAGATGACGACCTCGTCGCCATCGGCATAGCGCTTTTTGATGTAGGGCAGGCCCTTGAACCACACGAGCTGTAGCACGGCGGTGCCGTCGTCGAAGTTGGCGGTGAGCCACTTGCGCCCCTTTTTGGCGCGGCGCTCCTCA
>CAZTEZ010000462.1:0-2415 GCA_964611815.1 uncultured Bacteroidia bacterium
AGTCTTGCGCCCGATTTACCGCCAGCATCTGGGGCACATCAAAGCCTGGATCACCTTCCACGCGCCCACGCTGCCGGGCAGCATCCGCACGTTCTACCGCGCGCTGGATATTCCGCTCTACGACGCACCCTACCCCCACGACGCGCCCAAGGCCCTGCGCGAGGCGCAAGAGGAAAAGCAGACCGGCAGCCACGCGAACAAATCGAAAACGACGAAGAAGACGAGCAATAAATCGGGTAGCAAAGCGAACAAATCGACCAAACAAGCCGATGCCAAACAGCAGACAGCCGATGCTAAACCGGATGCCTCTGAGAAGGAAAAGCAGAAGTGAGTCGGGGGCGCTTCCGGGAAACTTATCCGCTTGTGATAGCATTACTATCACCGAAATTTATTTTACTTGCATCGGCTGAAACGACAGGTAAAAACCGTTTCGGATTCTATATGTCACGCGTGCTATCACTTTTGCTGTTGGTTGTGCTGGGGATGCCGTTGAGCGCCCAGCCAGACAGCACGCGTTTGCTTACGTTGGGCGATTTCTACGCGTATCTGGGTGCGTACCACCCGATTTTGAAGCAGGCCGACCAATTCGATGAGCTGTTCGATGGTCAGCGCCTGGAAGCCTTCGGAGAGATTTTCGACCCGGTCGTGATGGGCGACTGGCGGCAAAAGGAGCTGAAAGGGACGGAGTACTGGGACGATTTGAGCGTCAAAGGCAAGGTGCCCACGCCATTTGGCATCGACCTCATCGGCGGCTACGACATCGCTGATGGGACGTACCTGAGTTCGGAGCGCTCGAACCTGGAGCAGGGCCTCGCCTACTTTGGCATCGGCATACCCATCGGCCCCGAGTTGATCGTCAACCGCCGCTGGAATATCCTGCAACAGGCGCGCCTGCTGCCACAGATGGCCGAGGCCGAGCGCCGAAAGCTCGCCACCAAGCTCTTCCTGAGTGCCACGAAGGATTACCTCGAATGGCAGAAGGCCTACCAGCTGTATCAGATCGCGCAGTTTGGGGTTCAGATTGCCGATTCTAGCCTCGATATCGTCCGGCGGATGTACCAAACCGGTGCCATGGCACAAATCGACACCGTCGAGGCGTTCCTCGCGCTGCAACAGCGGCGTACGGCCCTGCAGGTCACGCAATACGAACTGGAAGCCGCCCGCCAACTGATGAGCGTGCACCTTTGGACACCCCTGGGCGAGCCCATGGAGTTGAACCCCAACCTCATTCCGCCGCCCATCCCCGCCACGCTGCCCGTCGTCACGACCGAGGTGCGCGACAGCCTGCTGGTGGTGGCCGACACGAGCCACCCGGAGCTGCAGAAGCTGTTCATCAAGCAGCAGCAGCTCTCGTTTGAGCGCCGCTACCGCACCGTGAACCTCTGGCCCAGCGCCAACTTCGAGTACAAACCGCTGCTCGAACCACGCACACCCGATTGGGACGCCGCCTTCAACGGCGAGAACTACAAGTTTGGCCTCAGCTTTTACGTCCCGCTCACCAGCATGAAAAAGCGCGGGAAGCTTGCCCAGGTGCGGGCAAAGCTCGAACAGACGCAGTTTGAGCTGCAGCAGCTGGATCTTTTTGTCGACCGCTCCATCCTCGCCGCCTGGACTTCCGCCCGTGGTGTGCGCGATGCATGGGCTGTGCAGCAGCGCACCGTCAGCGCCGCCCAGACGATGTTCGAGGGCGAGCTCGCGAAGTTCCGCGCCGGCACCAGCGAGCTGTTCAAGGTGCTCTACCGCCAGATGGTGGTGCTGAAAGAGCAGGAGAACCTCTCGAAGCTGACGGCCGAGTTCTACAAGTCGCGCGCCGAGCTGTACTGCAACGCCGGTGCCTTCCCGCCACTGGATTGAGTTTTGGTTTAGAACCAGGATTTTCAGGATTTGGGGCAGGATTTTCGGGATGACGCACCTCTTTGGTTACGAGAAGATCCTCAAGGTACAATCCAGTTAAGCGGGCTGCTGGTGTCAGCGACCTCGGAGAGGTCGAGACGACGGCTTTTTCAAAGCCGTTACTTCTTTAAGTCGCCATCCTGCGCTTCCTGCCCACAATCCCTCAAATCCTGGTTCTCCCCTAAAACCCCGGCGCGCAGATAAACTGCTTCGTCACTTTTTGCGAGAGCGCCGCGATGTTCGAGAGGTCGGACGCATGCTGGATGTCGGCGAGCTGGCCGGTGCGCTTCATCAGGATTTCGATCGGGCGCTGCTTGTCGCCCAGGTAGGCCAGGTTCGAGACGTCGCCCTTGAACACAAACAGCGGCGCTTCTTCGGCCGGGATGTCCAGCTGCTCGGTCCAGTGCGCGCGCAGTTCGTCGATCTCGTCTTTCGCGATGGTGTCGTCGCGGAAGCGCAGCTTGGGCAGCTGGCGCTGGGTCATGGCGCGGCTCAGGAGGGCGAGGCTGCGTGTGGCGGGCT
>CAZTEZ010000463.1:0-2410 GCA_964611815.1 uncultured Bacteroidia bacterium
CCGATGGCACCGCCACGCTCGGCACCACCTACGGCCGTGGGCAGACGGACGTGAACACGACGCTCGAGGGCCGTGCGGCGCTCCTCAAAAAGCTGGAGGGGCTGGTGAAGCACCCGGAAGTCGAGATACTCGACCAGCAGGTCGGTATCCGGCCCACCGTGAAAGACCACCGCCCGATACTCGGTCGTCACCCGAAGTATCCGCGCCTATTGTTCATGAACGGCCTGGGCAATAAGGGGCTGTTAAATACGCCGCTTTTGCTTAAAAACCTGCCCGATTTGCTCGCAGGGCGTGATGAGGCGATTCCGAAGGAGATTCGGATGGATCGCTTAAAGCCGCGTGAGGAATTGAACTGAGGTTGTCATTCCCGCGTCAGCACCATCTCGCGGCGCTGCACCGAGGCCACCATGAACAAGCCCAACGCCCCGCCCTCGATATTCGTGATGGGGTTCGTCGGGATGGGGTCGAACGGCCCGCCGCTGCCATCCACGAGGTCGAGGAACTGGTCGTAGTAGTCTTCGGCGGTGTCATCCAGTTTGCTCATTTCCAGGCGAATGGTGTCACCCTCGCCCTCAAAGGCTAGGCCCGTGAACTCGAAGAACACGTAGCGCCCTTCGATCAGCGCATCGGAAAGCGCGAACATATAGTCCGGGTCGTCGATCAGCGTGTCGTTTTTGTAGAACTGATACAGCCGGTTGTCCTCGCGCCCGGCCGAGTCCTGAAAGGCGACCGTGATGTACCAACCCGGCTCAAAGAAGACGTTGTCCTTTTCGCGGTAGGTCATAAACGCCGTGTCAAGCACGGTGGGGCGGCGCATGCGGGCGGTGGCGATGTAGCGCTGGCCCTCGGCTTCCACAACCAGCTCATAGCGCCGACGGGGCACGCCCTCGATGTGGCTGCTGAGGTAGAGCCCCGGCTGGTCGGGCGACTCCTCGAGCGTGTCAACGGTGCCGAGCTCATCACTGACGATCACCGTGGCGCCGCTAACGGTCGGCGCTGGCGTGTTCGCGAAATAGTCCTGCGTTTTGGTCAGGCGCACCCGGCAGGCGGGCGTGTCGATATCGTTCAACTGCGCGTCGATCACCAGCGTTGGTTCGCCGACTTCCAGCGGCAGCTCAATGGGCGTTTCGCAGGCCGAGAGGGCGGCTAGACTCAGCAGTAAAAACAAGGTGATGACACGGGCCATGGGGCAGTAAAAATGAGGAATTTAAGGGTGATAACAGCAAAAAGTGGGGGCCAATTGCCAGATTCGAAAACCCCGCTGTTAAGCACTGTTAAAGTTAGCGTAAAAGCACCGTGGAAACTTTGAACGTATCGAAGTTTTCCTGAGTTTTGAACCTTGTAAAATCACAGTCACCTCCCTCAGTTCACTATGCAACGTTATTTCCTGTTCGTGGTCTGCCTTTTGGGTAGCGTCTTGCTTTTGCCAAACCTCGCTTTGGCACAGGAAAACGCGTCGGTAAAGGACGTGACGATCAGCGGCACCATCAAAGATGCCGAAAGTGGTGAGGACATCATCGGCGCCACGGTGATGATCCCGGAGCTGAAAACCGGTGCCAACACCAACGCCTACGGCTTTTTCTCGCTCACGGTGCCGGCCGGTACGTATGAAGTGATTGCGACCTACAACAGCTACAAGAGCCTCAAACAAACGATGACCCTGAAGAAGGACACCAGCATGAAATTCGAGCTGGAGCCCTTTTCGACCGAGACCGTCGTCGTGGAAGGCGAGGCCACCAACAGCAACGTCACCAGCACCCAGATGGGTGTCGAGAGCGTAAGCACGGAGCAGATCAAGTCGATCCCCATGCTCTTCGGCGAGGCGGATTTGATTCGCGCGGTGCAGCTGCTGCCGGGCTTTCAGTCGGCGGGTGACGGCAACACGGGCTTCAACGTCCGTGGTGGTGGTGTCGACCAAAACCTGATTCTGCTCGACGAGGCCATCGTGTATAACCCTGCTCACCTGCTGGGCTTCTTCTCGGTGTTTAACGCCGACGCGATTAAAGACGTGGATGCTTACAAGAGCGGCTTTCCGGCGCGCTTCGGTGGGCGCCTGAGTTCGGTGCTGGATATCCGCATGAACGACGGCAACAAGAAGCGCTTTGCCGGCTCGGGTGGCATCGGTGCTATTGCCAGTCTATTGGGGAATACGACAAAGTTTGTTTAAAGTCTACGAAAAATTCATACATCGTATCTTCAATTTCATGAAAAATTTGTTTTAGATCTGTTTTATTTGCTTTAATCAGATAATCGCTTTCAGGATGGATGATATGACCTAACACATCGAATATTTCTTTTTCCAAATCAGATAGATAATCAATGAATGAATGAAACATATTCAGTTCTGCTAAAGATGTTTTTAAATTTCCGAATAATTGTTGTATGAAATCAAGATCAATATAATCGATGA
>CAZTEZ010000464.1:0-2409 GCA_964611815.1 uncultured Bacteroidia bacterium
GTGATCCACGGCGATTTCGAAAAGGGCTTCCGCGCCTGGTATGCGTATATGAAGCATTTCGGGCTGGGCAGTCCACTGGGCGTAGACATGCCGGGCGAAGATGGCGGCAACATCCCGACCGAGAGCTACTACAACAAAATATACGGCCGTGGCCGCTGGAAGGGCATGACGGTCGTCTCGAACGCGATTGGCCAGGGCGAGATTCTGATGACGCCCCTGCAGATGGCCAACGTCGCGGCGATTTTCGCGAACCGTGGCTACTACTACACACCCCACTTTTTTAAGCGCTTTTACAACGAGCCGGACGTACCCTCGCCGGAGTTCCAGCGCTACACGTTGCCGATTGACACCGCGCACTTTGGGGCCGTTACCCGCGCAATGGAGCAGGTCGTGGCGGCCGGTACGGGCTACGGCGCTTATATCGACGATATTGCGATTTGTGGCAAAACCGGTACATCTGAAAACCCCCACGGCGACGACCACTCGGTTTTCATCGCCTTTGCCCCTGCCGACGACCCACAGATTGCGATCGCGGTGGTGGTGGAAAACGCTGGCTATGGCGGCACCTGGGCGGCGCCACTGGCGAGTCTGATGATCGAGAAATACTTGCGGGGTAATATCTCAGATCGATACAAGTACCGCGAGAACTACGTGCGCGACAAGCACTTTTTCGAGCCGCACGATTACATGGCGCCACCTGAGCCTGGAGACGGAGAGGAGCTGCCACAAGACATCAAAATCGCGCGTGAGCGTGAGCGTGAAGAAGAGCAGCACAACCACCAGCATGAAGCAGATGACGGTCTGATCGGCTCGGCTCGAGGTGACGAAGAATAAGACGTTTCTGCACCGAAAAAGAAAAATGCCAGCCCCAAAGGAGCTGGCATTGTCATTTCTATCGCGTACTGAGGTGAGCTATTAATCCAGCTTGATTTCCTCGTCGTTCGCGTCGATGTACTGCACAGTCGTGAAGGCCAGCTTGTTGCTGGGTACCACCTTCACCCATTTGCCGTACTGGCGGAACCACTTCCACTGGCGGCTGCTGAAAAACAGGCCTTTGGTGAAATAGGCAGCCAGATACGGGTTCATCTGCAGTTTCAGCGACTTGATCTTGTTCTTGGTGATCAGGAACTCGACGTTCTTCTCCACCTCATCTGAAATCAATATCGACGAGCCGATTTTGCCCGTGCCCTGGCAGGTCGGGCACACTTCATCGGTCTGGATGTTCACCTCGGGGCGCACGCGCTGGCGCGTCACTTGGATGATACCAAACTTCGACATCGGCAGTATCGCGTGTTTGGCGCGGTCTTTCGCCATCTCACGCTTTATCTCGCGGTAAATAGCACGCTGGTTTTCGTGCTTGCGCTGGTCGATGAAGTCGATGACGATAATGCCGCCCATGTCACGCAGGCGCAACTGCCGGGCGATTTCTCGCGCGGCGCTCATGTTGATACGCAGCGCGTTATCTTCCGGCGAGCCGGAGTTCACTTTCAGCGAACCCGAGTTGATGTCGATGGTGTGCAGCGCCTCGGTGTGCTCAATGACGATATACGCACCGTTGGGCAGATTCACGTTCTTGCCAAACGCCGCTTTAATTTGACGCTCAATGCCAAAGCTCTCAAAGAGCGTCCCCTTGCGGGGCTTGCGCAGGCTCAGGATTTTCTTCTTCTCCGGCAGGTGCTCAATGAGGTAGTTCTGCACCTCTTTGTACACCTCTTTGTCGTCGGTGAAGATGTTGTCGTAACCCAGGCTGAGCAAATCGCGCAAGACTGATTCTGCGCGGTTCATCTCAGAGAGCACTTTCTTGGGCGGGCGCGAACCGATGACGGCACGCGACAGCTGGTCCCAGCGCTCAAGCAGCCGCTCGAGCTCAGCATCCAGTTTCTCATACGCGACGCCCTCAGCTGCCGTCCGGACAATGATGCCAGTATTGGCTGGCAGCTTGCCCAGCAGGTACTTTTTGAGCTCGCGTTTTTCTTTTCCCGACTTGAACTTGCGAGAGATCGCGACGTCTTTCGAGAACGGCATCAGGATCATGTACTGGCCGGCCAGACTCATCTGGCTGCTCAGGCGGGGCCCTTTCGAGCTGATCGCCTCTTTCATGATCTGCACTGCAATAACGTCGCCCGATTTCAGGACGTCGCCAATCTTGCCATGCTTGTCAATGTCTTTCTCGGGCTTGACGTTTTCGATCGACGCGTTCGTATCGCCGGAAAGCAACATCCGCAGCAGCTTTTGTTGCGTGCGGATCTGGGAGCCAAGATCGAGGTAGTGGAGAAACGCATCACGCGAGTAGCCGATGTCGACGAACACCGCGTTCAGGCCCGGCAACACCCGCTTGACGCGGCCAAGGAAGATATCCCCGACGGCGAAGTCGTTGTTTTTGGGCTCAATCTGCAGCTCTACGAGCCG
>CAZTEZ010000465.1:0-2407 GCA_964611815.1 uncultured Bacteroidia bacterium
CGGGGCTATAGCCCGGGTCGCCTTCCAGCGGTTTAACTTTTTCATCCTGGGCGTAAGTAAACACGCCAGTGAAAGCGGTCAGTAAAAGGAGGAGAATGAAACGCTTCATAATCAGGTGAGTGAAGAGGTGTGCTGTGCGAAGTTGAGCAATTGGCTTTCAGCGAATGGCGCTGCCACGAGCTGTAGGCCGATGGGCAGACCGTCGTCGGTGGTGCCAGCCGGGAAGGAGATCCCAGGTACACCCGCGAGGTTGGCCTGCACGGTGAAGATGTCCGAGAGGTACATCTGGATGGGGTCGTCGACTTTGTCACCCAATTTGAAGGGCGGTGTTGGAGTCGTCGGCGACAGAATGAAATCGTAGTCTTTGAGTAGCTCCAGTGTACGCTGCTGAATCAGCCGACGCACTTGCTGGGCCTTGGTGTAGTAGGCGTCGTAGTAGCCTGAGGACAGCACAAACGTGCCGAGCATAATGCGGCGCTTCACCTCGGGGCCAAAGCCTTCGGTGCGGCTGTTGTAATACAGCTCGTCGGGCGAAGAGGCCGTTTCGGAGCGGTAACCATAGCGCACGCCGTCGTAGCGCGAGAGGTTCGCAGAGGCTTCTGCGGTTGAGATGACGTAGTAGGTGGGCACGACGACATCCAGTAGGTCGAACTCCACGACATCCACGGTGTGGCCATCGGTACGCAGTTGGTCGATGTAATTGTCGAGCGTGTTTTTGACACTGTCGTCAAGCTGCGCCTCGTAGACGCTCTTGAAAATGCAGAGCTTCTTGGGCGAGAGCTCGGCCTCAGTGTCAGCACTGTATGCAACAACCGGGTTGGTCGCCGAGGTGTTGTCATTTGGGTCAACGCCGGCCATGACCTCCGTTAGCAACGCGGCATCGTAGGCCGAGCGCGTCATGGGGCCAATTTGGTCGAGCGAAGAACCGTAGGCGATGAGCCCGTAGCGCGAAATGCGCCCGTAGGTGGGCTTCAGGCCGTAGATGCCACAAAATGCAGCGGGCTGCCGAATCGAACCGCCCGTATCAGAGCCCAGACTCGCGTGGCACAAACCTGCTGCGACTGCCACCGCCGACCCACCCGAGCTACCGCCGGGGACGTAATCGGGGTTCACGTGGTTGCGCACAGGGCCGAGCGAAGAGTTCTCGTTTGAAGAGCCCATCGCAAACTCATCGCAGTTGAGCCGACCGATAACGATCGCGTCTTCGTCAATGGCGCGCTGCAAGGCCGTGGCCGTGAACAGCGACTCGAAATTCTCCAGAATCTTCGAGGCCGCCTGCACCGTATGGCCTTTCTGAACGATCGTATCCTTCACGCCCAGCGTCATCCCGGCGAGCTTACCGGCCGTGCCATTCGCGATTTTATCGTCAATGGCCTTCGCCTGGGCGCGGGCATCATCCGCATACACCTCAACGAACGCGTTGAGGTGCTGATGTTCGGCAATAAGCGTCAGTTGCTCTTCGACGAGCTGAGTACAGGTCGTTTGGCCGGCCCGGAGGTCAGCCTGCAGTGTCTTCAGATCGTTGTAGCGCGTGCTCACACTTACTTGCTTTCTTTTTTGTCTTCTTTGAAGCTCGTTTTGACTTCTTTGGACTCCTTGTCAATCTCTTTCTGAACGTCGTTGGCGGCGCTTTTGAATTCGTTGATACCGCGTCCCAGCCCGCGGGCCAGTTCCGGAATCTTGCGTGCACCAAAGAGCAGCACCAGAATGAGTACGATCAGGACGAGTTCCTGAGCGCCCAGTCCAAAAATTGCAAATAAATTGAAGTTCATAACCGTGGTAGTTGGGTGGAGTTTTCCCCACGCACATCAAATCATACGCTAGCTTACGTTAATGCAGCGCACACTAAACGTGCGTTAATGCGCAAAACTACGTTTAAAGTACAAAACAAACACCGCAAGGCCTTATTATCTATCTATGAACTGCCACCAGGCGGTTCTTTGGCCGCAATGCGTAACTTGAAACGCAGAAAACTCCGCTGTATGCGTATACGAACACACCTGCTGCTACCATTGTTCATACTGTTGGCTTTCAATGGCTTATTCGCACAGGGCCTGCAGGTCAATGTGGCGCTGCGACCCGATGCCACCGCCCTGCAAACGGCGCTTGAACCACGCACGGATGGCGCAACTTGGCAGCACCCGCTGGTCGAGCAGTGGCAAGACGAGTTGCAGCTGCTGAGTTACCAGCCGGTCTTCCCCAACACCTCTGCACGCGAGCTCAAACTCTGGTTTAGCCTGACGTTCCTATCCTCTGACACAAATCAGGTTATCAGTCAGTTACGGCAGAGCCAACAGTTCGCTTCCATTGAGATTAACCGTGCACGCCAGATGCACAGCTTCACGAACGACCCCCAGTTGGGCGAGCAATACTACCACCAGCGTATCCGCACCCAAAGCGCCTGGGA
>CAZTEZ010000466.1:0-2402 GCA_964611815.1 uncultured Bacteroidia bacterium
ATCCCGACTTACCGCGACGGCCGACGCCCCCCTGGCCTGCCCGGCGGCGAAGACACCACCAAAAAGAACTGCCCGCTGGCCTTCTGGAAAAAGAACAAGCAAAAAGACGAAGGCGCGGCTTTTGCCGACACCTCTGATGGCAAACTCGAAGAAGCCGTGGTCGCTGATTCTATAGCACAGGACACGGGCAAAAAGGGCATCAAAAACCTGCTCACAAAAGAAGAAAAACCAGAAGAAAGTGAACTGGAAGCCAAAGAGCGCGAGCTGGCCGAGCTGATCTCGCAAGACCCGGCTGCTGCGGATTCTATGCCGCCCGATTTATCGCTCGATGAGCGTATCAAATACCAGAAGCAGGTGCTGAAAGAAAAAGAGCGCCAGCAAAAGCAGATTGAACGCCAGCAAAAGCTCGTCGAACGGGAGAAACGCAAAGAAGAGAAACGCCGTAAGCGCTCGAAGTTCAAACAGCGCGTGAAAGTGCAGGGTTTTTTCAAAGCCTGGTGGCAGCGCTTGTTTGGTGGTAAAGGCAAAGACGAGGAAAAGAAAGAGGAAGAGCAGCAGCAAGAATTGGGCGAAGGCAACATCTTCGAGCGTACGGACTTCTCGAAAGTCAACACCACCCCGCCCCCGCCCGACACCAGCGACATCGTCGCCGCGCGTTTGCGCGCCCAGGCGGAGGCCCAACACCGTAAAGAAGAACGCGAACGCAAGGAGCGTCAGGAAGAGCTTGAGCGCCTGCGCAAGCAAATCGTCGATGAGCCGATGTGGCTGTATGTGGCGATTATCTCCAAAGAAAAGAAGCTGAAAAACAAAGACTTGCCGCGCGAGATGCCGCTACATGCGATGTTCATGAAGGGCGTGATTGACCGCACGGACAGCCTGGCGTACTTCAAAAAGGATATGGAAGAGGCGCTGAACGCCATCGACAGCGCCGGCACCAGCGGGCATGCCCGAGACTACATCGACGCCACCGGCAACAACACGGGCGCCACCCCACAGGAGCTGGACTCGCTGTATTGGCGCTGGCGAATGAAAAACCAGAAGTATCAGGTTTACAAGGACTTCAAAAAAGCCAAGCGCAAAAAGAAGAAGCTCATCGAGTACTTCCTGGGCCCGCACGTCACGACGCGCAATCTGAAGTATAACATCCTGCCCAAGCCGTTCGGTCTGCCGCGCTACATTGACCCGGAAGACACCGCGCAGGCTTCCAAAGAAGGCCCGTATGCGGAGGGCAAAACCGACAAGACCAAGCTGGAAAAGCCGGGCTTTTTCAAGCGCCTGTTCGGCGGAGGGGGCCGTGGAGGTGGCCGCAACAAGCGCAAGAAGGACAAGAACCCACCCGACGAGCAGATCCAGCACCTGGAATCGCCCGCCGGTGAAATTCAGCAGTATCAGCCCAGCGACGAGGACAAGCCCCGCAGACGCAACCGACGCAACCGCCGTGGCGGTGAGCTGGGCGGCGATGACGAGAGCAGTGGCAGTTCGTCGGGCTTACCCTGAGATTCTTGGTCAGGCTTCAAATTCACGCCTGCTCGCTATCCATCGGGTACACGAGGTGCAGGCGGGTGCGGTCGGCTTGCATGAGCAGCAGGCCTTTGGGCAGCGCCACCTCTTTCTCGTATTTCGTGCGATGCAGGTAACTACGCAAACACAGGTTGTAGTAGCGCTCAACCACGAACTCATCGCGCAGCTTGGCTGCGAAGGTGTTCACGCGCTCTTTATCGTCGTCAACGACCAGCTTGAGCGCGATGGCCGTGTTCTGCATCAACGTGATTTCCAGGCGCATGTCGTAGCTCATGGCGATGATGCGCTCCATCATCTTTTGGTCCATGAACGAGAAGTCCATGGGGCGAATCTCGAGCAGCGCGCGGTTCTTTTTGATGATGGTCGCCTCGGGGGTTTGCTCCAGCTGGGCGCCGTTGTCGATCTGCTGCACCCGCGTGCCGGTGGAGCTGCGGTCGACGTAGCTGCTCACTTGCAGCGGAATCGCCTTGTTTTGCAGCGGCTTGATGGTCTTGGGGTGAATGACGCTCGCGCCGTAAAACGTCATTTCGACGGCCTGTTCATAGCTAAGATTGTCGATCTTTACGGCATCGCTGAACTTGCGGGGGTCGCCGCTCATCACACCGGGTACGTCTTTCCAGATGCGCACCTCTTCGGCATCCAGCGCAGCACCGAGGATGGCAGCCGTATAATCCGAACCCTCGCGCCCCAGCGTTGTGGTGCGGCCGTCAGACGAGGAGGCGATGTAGCCTTGCGTCATCACCAACTTGCCCTGATCGACCAGCGGGAGGATGCGCTCGCGCAGATTGTCCGTCGTCAGGTGGCCGATGACGTTCGCCCCGCCCCAGTTGGTGTCGGTTTTTATCATCTCGCGCGCGTCGAGCCACTCGGTCGGCAAATCG
>CAZTEZ010000467.1:0-2357 GCA_964611815.1 uncultured Bacteroidia bacterium
ACCGGTCGTTGTAAAAGTTCAGCTGTTCGTACATCCCTTTGTACTTCTCTTTTTCCTGCTCAGCCAGCTTGCCCTGAGTAATGTACGCGTTGACTTGACCTTTCAAAAACTTAATTTGTCGCAGCAGCTCTTCAACCTCATCGGTCTTTTTGGCAAGGTCTTTTTTAGTGGTCATCAGCTCCGCATCCACCTTGTCCACTTTCTGATTGAGCTGCTCGATCTCGGCATCCAGCTCGGTCTTCGTCAGGGTCAGCTCTTCGATGACCTCTGCCTGCTGGGCGTTGTCGACCATGTAGTAGGCCAGCACCGCGCCGAGCAGCACAATGACAGCGACGGCACCGATCAGCAACGTGCGGTTGCGCTTGGGCGGGTTGGCAGATGGCGGGCGGGTCGACATGGACTGAAGAGCAAATAGAGCGGCTGAGACCGTTGTGAAAGCGGTGCTGAGGTTGCGCTGCAAAGCTAGCAATTTATGAGAACCGCGCGGGTAACGCGGGCTTTCGTAACTTTCCACCAAGGCCACACGAACTATGCACACACGCCAGACTTTCGCTTCGGTTTTCTATCAGCACAACGCAAGGCTGTGCGCTTTCGTCTGTGCGCTCGCGCTGCCGTTGGTGTGGCTGTCGGGCTGCAACCTCGGGCCTGATGCCGCCATGCTCAACGATATCCGCAATGACTATGAGCGCTACAAAGGCTTCGAGCAGACGTTCGTGAATCGTTTCGACAATCTGGAGATGACCAACGACAGCCTGCGCCAGCTGTGGGGAGAGCAAATCTCGATCGACATCGCCAAAGACCCCATCGCAGTGAGCATCTGGAGCAGCCTGCAGACCGAGTACACCAACCTCCACCGCCTCTACGAGGCCTTTTTGCTCGAATACCGACTCGAACTTGAGCGTATGGACAAGTGGATGGCCGCCCTGCCCAACACCAAAAAGAGCGACGACCAGATCAAACAGGAATGGGAAGCCTTCAACGACGGCTTCAAACAAAACCTGGAGACCGAAGAGCAGATTCAGACGGACATCAAGAAGTGGAAGGAGACGTTCACCAGCCAGATCGAAAAGCTGTCCGAGGAGTTCGAGCGGGAGGGGTGATTAAGACCGCTCAGGCCTCCGCCACAAAATCCACCGGCCCCAGGCCTTCACGCACGACTTCGATTTCGTCGAAACCGTTACTAGCGTCTATGATGGTGCTGCCTTCGTTCCCGCCGTAGCCGCCATCGATCACGGCGTCGACCTGCTTGCCAAAGCGCTCGTGAATGAGCTCGGGGTCGGTGCGGTACTCCAGTACGTCGTCCTCGTGTTTCAGGCTGGTGGTCAGGATGGGGTTACCAAGAACCTTCACTAACTCAGTCGGAATGTTGTTGTCTACCACCCGGATACCGACGGTCTTTTTCTTGCTCTGAAAATGCCGCGGCACTTTCTTCGATGCACGCAGGATAACGGTGTAGGGCCCGGGCAAGAGGCGCTTCATCAATTTGTAAGTCGGCGTATCCACCTGGTTGGCGTACTCCCCGATGATGGCGACACTCTCGCAGATGCAGGCGAAGTTCGCCTTGGCGGGATCTACGCCTTTTAGCTTGGCGACGCGTTGCACGGCGTTTTTGTTCGTGATATCGCAGCCGATGCCGTAGACCGTATCGGTGGGGTAAATGATGACGCCGCCGTTGCGCAAAATATCGACGGCCTGGTTGATTTGGCGTTCCTGAGGGTTTTCGGGGTGGATCTTTAAGAGCATAGGAATCTGTGGTTGAGTGTCAAGTAAAATATACACAAAATCCACCGCCAATTGGTGCCCTACGTCCCGCTGACGGCCGCCCGCGTATTCGCCACCGCCTCATAGCCCTCGTCCTCCTCAAAGTAGCGCACGTTCATCAGCTTGTTCGCGTTGTCAAGCAAGCGCTGCGAATCGGGGCTCAGGTTGCGCAAGTGCACGTGCTTGTCCACTTTGGCGTAACGCTCAGTGATTTTGTTCAGCGCCTCCAGGGCCGACATATCCACGACGCGGCTTTCCTTGAAATCGATCACCACATGTTCGGGGTCGTTTTGCACGTCGAACTTGGCATTAAAGACCGTCGTGCTACCAGAGAACAGCGGGCCGTAGATTTCGTAGTGCTTCCAGCCCCGGCTGTCGATGCGCTTTCGGGCACGAATGCGCTTGGCGTTGTCCCAAGAAAAGACCAAGGCCGAAATAATCACGCCTATAATCACGGCCAGCGCCAGGTTGTGCAACACGACCGTGACGACGGTAACGACGACCATGATCAACAGATCAGACTTGGGCATGCGGCCGAACGTGCGTAGGCTCGCCCATTCGAAAGTGCCGACGGCCACCATGATCATCAGCCCCGT
>CAZTEZ010000468.1:0-291 GCA_964611815.1 uncultured Bacteroidia bacterium
CAGAGAAGCAAATTCTTACATTCGAGCAAAAAGAGATAGCAACAAAATTCATTAGTAAGCGATATCACAAACTTGGACATTATCTGCATACCCCAACTGTTGCAGATGACTCAAAACATACAAGCCCTCAGAAACGCCATAAATATCTAGCAAAACTCGCTTGTGAATTGAATGAATACGTTAAAGCAACAACATATTCTACAATTGCTAGCGCCATGTCTATTGACTGCAGTGAATGCAAGCAAAAAATAATCAGAAAGCATTGTAATGTAATCTAGTTTTTCTTTTTCT
>CAZTEZ010000468.1:301-2346 GCA_964611815.1 uncultured Bacteroidia bacterium
CTAGCGATGGCGTTGAGCAGCTTCAAGAGCCGCTGTGGTTCTGGAACAGCGCCGAGTGGAGCGCTTTTACCCTGGTTCCGTGAAAAGAATAAGCCCAAAAATACGAAAAAGCTCGATAAATCATAATGATATTGGTAATATAGGCTTGTTTTCCTCTTCACCCATGAGGTGAGCCCGTGCGCCAATTCATCATCGAACAATCCGCGGCCGATCTGACCTCCCACGCTGGCCTTGGGCTCATTGGTCGGGCGCTGAATCACCACACCGATTTGGCGACGGCCGCGACCGGCGTCAGCGCCATGCGCCCGGACGCCGTCCAGCATCGCGACATCCTTGCCAGTTATATCGCGTTGCAATGCTTGGGCAAGAGCGATTTTGAGGCAATCACCGCGTTTCGCGACGACGAGTTCTTCTACGAGGCATTGGGTGTGCGCGACGTGCCCTCGGAGGCGACACTGCGCCAGCGCCTGGATGAGCACGCGGAGGCGTTTCGCCCCGTCGTCGATCAGGCCTCGGAGGACTTCTTGCGCCGGGTGCGCGCCCCGATCACCGCGCTGGCCAATGGCTTGGTCCCACTGGACTGCGACGTCAGCCCCTTTGATAACGCCCGCACACACAAAGAGGGTGTGTCGCGCACCTACAAAGGCTGCGATGGCTACGCGCCGATGCTGGCCTAT
Source organism: uncultured Bacteroidia bacterium (assembly GCA_964611815.1). Taxonomy (GTDB): domain Bacteria; phylum Bacteroidota; class Bacteroidia; order J057; family CAZTEZ01; genus CAZTEZ01. Next base: position 979 of record CAZTEZ010000468.1, read on the forward strand.
CTGGGCCAGGAGGGCTGGTGTCTGGAGGTCGAGCTGCGCGAAGGCCGCCAGCATTGCCAGAAAGACACCCCTGCGTTGCTCTCCCGGGTGCTGGAGCGTGCTCGGCGCCTGATGCCGAGCCATCAGGGCGTGCTGCTGCGCCTGGACAGCGGCAACGACGCGCTGGAGAACATCGCCGTGGTCCTCACTCACAACGAGCACCATCCCGAAGCGGCCAAGGCCCACTACCTGATCAAGTGGAATCCGCGCAAAGAGCGCGCCGAGGATTGGCTGGCCTATGCCGAGAGTGATGAGGCGCGAGCGCAGTGGAACACGCCTCGTGCGGGCAAGCGCGTGGCACTGTTCAGCGTGATCGAGGATCGCCTGGATGACGCTTACGCGTATGCGTTGCGCCGGGTGATGCGGCTCACCGAGCGCACCATCGACAAACATGGCCAAGCCCTGCTGGTCCCGGAGCTCACGCTCGAGGGCTGGTGGACGAGCCTGTGGCGCGATGAGGCGACGATCATTCGCCTCTATGCCGATCACGGTACCAGCGAGCAGTTTCACAGCGAATTCAAGACCGACCTGGACCTCGAGCGTTTCCCCTCGGGAAAGTTCGCCACCAATGCCCTGGTGCTGACCTGTGCTCAGCTGGCCTATAACCTGCTGCGCTGGCTCGGCCAGCAGGGGCTGCTCGGTGCCGATGCCCCGCCGCGGCACAAGGCGAAACGCCGGCGTTTGCGCACGGTCATGCAGGAGTTGGTGTACCTGGCGGCACGCTTGGTGCGAACCGCCCGGCGCTTGAAGTTGGTGTTCGGCACGCACTGCCCGGCGGTGGCGATCTATCGGCGGCTTTATCTTCGGTTGGCGGTGACGTAAACCGCTCGCTGCCAGTTTTCGGCACGAACGCCGGGGGTGAGCGGAGCGATTCGAGCGAGCGCTGTGCGCCAACGCGGCGTCCATCGCTCCGCGGCCAATCACAGGGATGCCTACGGCGTGCATGTCGACGGAATGACGGCGAATGTTCACGCAGTCGTCATTCATGTCGACTCGTTTTTGACCAGAGTGCATGAGATTCGATGAAAAATGCCGATTTTGGTCATTCAACTCACGGATTCACGAATATCTGAAAATATAGAAAGCAGCTCGCTGCCCGGAAAGATTACGTCCATTGCTGCAAGATCGGAGCGTGATACAAAAGGTTGAGCAGCGCCTTTTTTTATCCAACCAATATCGAGTTCACGCAGTGCCAGAAGTAGCCATTCACCTGAAATAGAAGCTAGCGGAGTTATTAAAGAGGCATTATTATTGATCCAGGCTCGCCCGCGATGCGAGACAAAAATTGTTGAGGTTCTGCAGCAGGACGCCGAGCACCCTCAGGTAGGA
>CAZTEZ010000469.1:0-2344 GCA_964611815.1 uncultured Bacteroidia bacterium
TTTAGGTAAATAAATTAATTTCATCATAAAAAGACACCACCTCGAACTTCTTGCGATCTGACCGACTACGCGCAATGTGCCCGTTGATGGTGCCCGCATCGTCCTTTACATCGCCCCACACGAGCGCGATGTAGCGGCGCTCGGTCGTACGCTCCTGAAACTGCTTCTGCAGGTAATCTAGGTAGGCTTCAGTCTTGGCGATGGCCAGCAGGCCGCTGGTCTCTTTGTCGATGCGGTGCGCCAGGCCGGGGCGGATGTCGTCCTCGTCCGACTTCTCCAGCGTTTCGCCCTGCTGCTGCACGTGAAAGAGCAGCGCGTTGATCAGCGTGCCGTTGTAGTTGCCCGCACCGGGGTGCACGACCATGCCTGGCGCTTTGTTGACGACGATCACCGCATCATCTTCGTAGACTATGTCTAGGGGGATATCCTCCGGTAGCACGCGGTTTTCGGGCGGGAAGGGCAGGGCCAGCACCACCTCATCGCCTGGGCGGATTTTATAGTTGGCCTTCTCAGGTGTACCATTTACGAACAGGAACTTCGCATCGGCGGCTGACTTAATGCGCGAGCGCGACAGCCCCAGCATCGTCACCAGAAACTTGTCGATGCGCATCAGCTGCTGCTTGGGGTCGGCTTTGATGCGGTGGTGCTCGTAGACGTTCAGCGCCTCGTCGGGTTCGAGGTCGTAGTCAGCGGGGTCGTAATCAATCGCTTGCCACTCGTCCGGAAGTTCGAGTTTGGCCATAAGATCGGGTGCGGTTCAGGCGGTGACAGAAGTTAGAGGAAATCGTTCAGCACGATAAAGGCCATGAGCAAGAGCATCAGCAGGAAGCCGATTTGCTGCATCGCCATGCGCAGTTTCAGCGGCGGCTCCTTGCCTGCAAAGGCCTCGTAGATGAGGAACATCAGGTGGCCACCATCGAGCGCCGGTATCGGCAGGATGTTCACGAACGCCAGCCACATACTCAGCATGGCCGTGAGCATCAGAAAGCCCACCCAGCCCGCGCGGTCGGTCGTCTTGCGGAACATACCCGCGATGCGCACCGGGCCCGCCAGGTTTTTGCGCACAGAGGCCTCACCGCGAATGACTTTGCCCAGGCCTTGCATATTCGCCCAGAGTGTGCCAAAAGCTTCAGAGGTGCCTTGCCCGAGGCTCTCGAAAAAGCCATATTTGATCTGCTCGGTCTCCAGGAATTCGTCGTAGGTCGATACGCCGATGATGCCAGCCGTGTCGACTTTCAGTGTCTTTTCGAGCGTGTCACTTGCGCGTATGAAGCTCACCGCCAGGTCTTCACCCTTGTGTTTTTGGATGATCGGGCTCATCTCGTGCCAAAACTGCACCGGCTCGCCATCCAAAGACAAGATGCGGTCGCCGGTTTGCAGGCCGGCAACTTTGGCGGGCAGCGTATTTGGGCCGATGCTCCCGTCGGCATTCTGCATACTGTCGGGTACAGTCACGATGGTCGGGTAGTTGATGCTCGCCAGCATCTGGTCGTCGCGGGCAGCGTCCGTGATTTTGTCGAGATAGTCCGTCGGGATGTCGATGCTCTTCGTCTGGCCGTCGCGCTCGATGGTCATCGTCGGGTTTTCGGCCAAAAAGTAAGTCGGGTTGATGATTTCGCGGAAGTATTTTACCTCCTGGTCGTTCACCTTCAGGACGTTATCGCCGGTGCACACGCCCAGTTCGTACAGCGGTGAGGCCTCCTCGACGTAGATGCCATATTTCAAGGAGTCGTTTTTGATATACGTCTTACCATACGCGAACAGCAGCCCGGTATAAATCGCAATGGCCAGCAGCACGTTCATAATCACGCCGCCGCAAATCACGATCATCTTCTTGGGCACCGATTTCGCGCGAAACTCCCAGGGCTCAGGTGGGGGGAGTTCTTTGGGGGTGTCGGCTTTCTTTTCGACTTCCTGCTGGGCTTCCTCTTTGGTTTTCGGCTCGCCATCTTCTTTGTCAAACTGCTCGGTGTCCATCGACTCGTCGATCATCCCGGCGATTTTGACGTAGCCGCCGAAGGGAATCAACCCGATGCCGTACTCCGTGCCTTTGTATTTGACGCTCAAGAGTTTGCGCGGCCAGTCAAAGAACAGGAAGAACTTATCGACGCGCATACCGAACCACTTGGCGGGCAAGAAATGCCCGAGTTCGTGAATCGTTACGAGGATGCTGAGGGCCAAAATGAGCAGCCCCAGCGTGATGAGAAAACTGACGAAAGCGTCCATTAAACGGGTCTAAGGTAGGTCGGGAAAGTGGGTGGAAGTGACGGCTGTATAACGGCTGTTCTGCCGGCTTATTTCTTGAGGTGCGTGCGGGCAATTTCGCGGGCGAGACGATCGGTTT
>CAZTEZ010000470.1:0-2326 GCA_964611815.1 uncultured Bacteroidia bacterium
TTCGTTCTCAGGTTTTCTTATTGGGCTGTCTAAATTTTGGGGGGCATTACAGTTTATTGTTAGTCTATTTACTTTGGCACCATATTTAAGCCTTTTAAAATCAATAAATAAGGGCTTCATTAGAATAATTTGCGTGATGCGCACCATATTTACATTAATCATATCACTTTCAGCAATAATTTATCTATTTGAACCTTACTCATTAAAAGAGGATATGCCTATCATATTGATTGTTTCTTCAAGCTTTCTCTTTGAAATTTTTATAATTATCTTTCTTTGGATTAGACAGGGCTTCGTGCGTTCCAAAGAATAAACGTCTTTTGACCATTGATACACCTATCCACACACCCTCCCCCGCTACGCCCGCGGCGACCTGAAAACTATCCCGCCTGACACTGGAACTTCCCCACTACATCGCCCACCTTTGGTTAGTAACCCACGCTAAAGGTTCAACAGTGGGGAGAAAATGCAGAAACTACTCCAAAAACTTGAAGGCGACCGCGGCATTTGGATGGCCGTCATTTTGCTGCTGCTGGTATCGCTGCTGGCGATCTACAGCTCCACAAGCACGCTGGCGCAGCGCTTCCAGGACGGCAACACCGAGCACTATCTGCTCAAGCACACCATTCTGCTGATCGTCGGGCTGGCGGTGATCTACTTCTCGCACAAGCTCGACTACCGCTTCTTTGCGCGTATCAGCCCGTTTTTGTTGGGCATTTCGGTGCTGCTGAGTGCCTACACGCTATTCCAGGGCGAGGAGAGCGCGATTAACTCCGCCAACCGCTGGATCAACATCTTCGGGCAGAGCTTTCAGCCGTCTGACCTCTCGAAGTTTTCGCTTATGGTCTACCTCGCGCTGGTGCTCACGCGCAAGCAGGAGGATATTCACGATTTCAAAAAAGGCTTTCTGCCAGTCATTGGTGTGGTGATGCTGCTCATCATTTTCATTGCACCTGCCGACTTGAGCACCGCCGTGCTCATGTTCCTCTCGGCGAGTATGCTGATGTTCGTGGCCGGTGTGCGGGTGCGGTTTATCGGCAGCCTGTTTGTTGCAGGAGCGCTGGGGCTGCTCTTACTATTTATGTTTGCACCGCGCGTAGGCACCTGGATGTCACGCCTCGACGACTACGGCGAGCGGCTGACCAGCACCCGCTATGAAGCAAACTACCAGACGCAGCAGTCGAATATCGCCATCGCCAGCGGTGGGCTCACGGGCGTGGGTGCCGGCAAAAGCGTGCAGCGCAACTACCTCCCCCAGCCGTATAGTGACTTTATTTACGCGATCATCATCGAAGAATACGGCATGTTCGGCGGGCTGTTTGTGCTGATGCTCTACCTCGTGATTCTGATGCGATCGGTGGCGATCGTCACCTTCTCCAAAACTTTCGGAGCGCTGCTCGCCATGGGACTCAGCTTTTTGCTCGTCTTGCAGGCCATCATTAACATGGGCGTAACGACCGGGCTGCTGCCCGTCACCGGCCTGCCATTGCCGCTGATTTCTCTCGGCGGTACGTCCATGCTCTTTACGTGCCTGGCGTTTGGGGTGATTCTGAGCGTCAGTCGCGAAGCCCGCCCCGACGACAAGCCCACGCGATTCAGCCACCAACCCATCGGTACCTGATGAGCCAGCCCAAGCGCATACTCCTGAGTGGCGGCGGCACGGGTGGGCACATCTACCCGGCCATTGCCATCGCGCAACAACTAGAAAAAGAGTTACCGGGCTGCGAGATTCTATTTGTCGGCGCAAAAGGCGCGATGGAAGAGCAGCTGGTGCCAAAAGCCGGCTACGCACTCAAGACGCTGCCCATCAGCGGCCTATATCGCCAGCTGACGATGCGCAATATCATCCGTAACCTACAGTTGCCGTACAAACTGGTCGCCTCGCGATTTGGTGCGCGGCGTATTCTGAAACACTTTCAGCCGGATATTGCCATCGGCACCGGCGGTTATGCGAGCTACCCCATCCTATCAGCGGCGGCGGGCAGCGTGCCGGTCGTGGCGCTGCAAGAGCAAAACGCCTGGCCAGGGATGGTTAACCGCCGCCTGGCACCGGCCGTCGACGCAGTCTTTCTGGGCAACCCCGATGCCCGCAAGCACCTCGACAATGACAACCAGATCGACAGCGGCAACCCCATTCGCAGTACGATTCTGGATGGCAACGCTATCAACGGGCGGCAACACTGGAACTTTCCGGAGCGCCCGACGCTGCTCATTACGGGCGGCAGCTTGGGGGCCAAGACGCTGAATGAGAGTGTAGAGCAGCATTTGGATACGCTCGCATTAACAGATGTCAACGTACTGTGGCAGTGCGGCAAACTGTATTTCG
>CAZTEZ010000471.1:0-1255 GCA_964611815.1 uncultured Bacteroidia bacterium
TGATGTGTTGCTGCAAATCGACACGCTTGAGCCCGGCAGCGGCGAAAATCGCGCCCAGCCAATCGCTCTCCTGCACTTTGCGTAGGCGGGTGTTGACGTTCCCGCGTAAATCGACGACGGTGGTGTTCGGGAAGCGCCGCAGCCACTGGGCTTTGCGACGGGTGCTGCCAGTGGCAAGCGTGAAGCTGGCGCTGGGGTCTTCGGGTAGCGTCTGCCCGTCGCGCAGGACGAGCGCATCACGCGGGTCGGCGCGTTTGAGTACCGCGCCGATGCCCAGGCCCTCGGGTAGTTCGGTGGGCAGGTCTTTGTACGAGTGGACGGCGATGTCAATCTCGCCCGCCAGCTGGGCATCGTCCAGCGCCTTGGTGAACAGGCCCTTGCCACCGATGAGCGGGAGGGGCGTGTCCAGAATCTGGTCGCCCTTGGTTTTAATGAACACGAGCTCGGCGCTGAAGCCGGCGCGTTCCAGCCCGGCCTTCACCTGCTCGGCTTGCCAGACGGCCAGTTGCGAATCGCGGGTGCCAATGCGAAAATGGGCGGTGTCGCTCATGTGCGCGAAGTTACAGGAAAAACACGCGCGGTTTGGCTCAGGGGATGGGGCGCTCACCGCAATCGGCGCAGTCGGTGGCGTAGCCGCAGGCATCGGTCTCGGAGCCGATGGCGCCGTCGTCGCACACGCCGTCGAACGCCCAGTCGCAGGTGTTCGAGCAGCGATCCTGAAATTCCGCCTCTTCTATCAGATCCTGGCAACCTCCCAGCGCGACAAGCAGCGTTGCGAACACCAAACTCAAAATCAGGGATTTCAGCGCTTCCATAATGCTAATATAACAGCTTTTGCAATTATTCCGCCGTCGCCTTGCTGGTATAGACGAACAGTTCCCCCTCCTTGCGCTCGCTGTAGCCGAAGCGTTTGGCACCCGGCCACTGCTCATTCGACAGCAGCACATGAATCTGATGTTGATGCAACAGACCTGGCTGTGCCTCAAGCAGATCCTTCGTCACGCGTCCGAAAAACCGCCCGTTGAGCCGGAAAGCCAGCGTTTGCCCGGCCTCCCATTTAATGGCTTCGCCGTACACCGCGATGTTCGGACGAGTGGGCACTACAGTTTCGCTTAGTCGCTCGGAAAAAGCCGTGTGGGCTTCTGCAGGCAACCAATAGCGCATTAACATCGCGCCATCCTGCGCCGCACCTACCCACAGCAACAGCGCGAGCAGTATCGCGCGCATCCAGCGCCGCCGCAGCTTCCTGATGACG
>CAZTEZ010000471.1:1265-2312 GCA_964611815.1 uncultured Bacteroidia bacterium
CCGCCGAGACGAGCACCAGCAGCTCGCTAAACAGCAAGTAGCGTGGGTTGAGCACCAGAAACAGGTAGGGCAGGGCGTAAACGGTGGCGAGGCTCAGTAGTAGTACGACTGTCCTACGCCACTTGAAACCGAGCCATAGCCCGGGCAACAGCACGAGCAGAAACAGCCACTCGTAGTCGCGCACCAACAGCGCGTTCAGCACAATATGTGCTTCCTGAGTTATTCCAAAAAGCCCTTCCTGACGCTGGCAGCGCATTTTTTCGGGCCATTCGTAAAGGGTGGGCTCCTGCCAGCCGGCGTAGCGATGTGTGGACAGAGGCGGCTGAAAACCCTGCTGAATCGGGTGGCGAGCATGGCAATGTGCGAGCTCCAGGTTGTACGCACCGGCCGACGACCACAAAACATCGCCGTAATACGTACTCAGGATTGCCATCCAGATGCCTACGCCCGCAAATAAAATTAGAACAGCCGTACTAGATTTTTTCCAGAACGAGAATAAGTGCGTCGTGAAGCTGTACTCCGGCTGCTTGCGGCGCTGACGCAGCACCCGTGCGACTACTACGAGCGCCATCACCCCCAGCGTGAATCCGAGATTGTACTGCTTCGCAAAGCACGCCGCTAAACTGATGGCTGCCAGGCTTATCCACGCCCGCCAGCTGTTCGTTCGCCAAACCAAAATGCCCTGCCCGAGTAGTGCGATTAGCAGCACGGCGCTGAGGCTATCGGCTAAAAACCCGATGCTGGCGTAATACAAGAGGGGGGCAATAGCCGAGATTTGGACAAGTGTACTAACCACTTTTCGTAGCCGCAGTTGAGCACACAGACGACCGAGTGCCCACACGCCCAACAGCAGCATCGCCAGTACGAGCAGTTGATATGCCAGCAAGCTCTCCAGTCCCAAACTGATGAAGGGCGCCAACAACCAGCTGACCATAGGCGACCAGTATGCATTCACGGCAGCACTGAACTCACCGGCCGCATACTGCTCGGCGATGGCCAGGTAGCTCACCTGGTCCATGCCGACATACGCGCGGTAGCCCCAAAACG
>CAZTEZ010000472.1:0-2311 GCA_964611815.1 uncultured Bacteroidia bacterium
GAGCGCCAGAAGCTGATGGACATCATCAACAGCGGCATGAGCAAAGACGAGAAAGAAGCGGAGTTCCGCAAGCTGCCCTTCTGGAGCAAGTTCATCAAAGAAGTGTTGGTCTACTGCCGCCACGTATTCATCGAGTTCACGTTCCAGTATGAGCCCAACACGATGTACGTCGACATGTACCCCTCGCAGATGCCCGTCATCTCGCCGGAGCTGTACAACGTTGCGACCAAGACGATGACGATCACGAAGTTCAAGAAAGGCGTTGACGTCAACGAAGGGCTCAACACCCTGAACACGCTCATCGACGTGAACAACAACCGCAAGCCGAACTTGTTCGCGATGCGCTCGACTTACCACTTCGCGCAGAATAACGTTCGCAACGCCATCAGCGACATCGAAGATGCGCTGGCGGAAGACCCGGATAAATTGCAGTACGGCCTTGCTGCCTTGTCGTACAAAACGAAGTACGCCGATAGCTACAGCCTCGACGACCGCATGGACATGCTCGCGGACTACAACAGCTTCGTGCTGAAGTACCCGAACAACAACGACCTGCAGTTCAACCGCGTCATCATGATGGACAAAGTCGGTTTCATTAGCGGCGCCCTGGCTGAATACGAAGGCCTGATGGGCGAAGAGAAGAGCGCTGCGCTGCTGAACAACCGCGGTGTTGCGCTGATGAAAACGAATCGCCTGCTGCAAGCGTCTTCTGACTTTGAAGAAGCCGTTGAGAAAGACCCGAAGCTCGCCGAAGCGCACTTCAACCTCGCGGTACTGCACGCTTACAAAGGCCTGCCCGAGCAGTCGATCACACACCTGGAGAAAGCCGTTGAGCTGGACCCGTCTTACAAAGACGGCCTGTTCAGCAACCCGGCCTTCAACATCATCAAGTCGAACTCGAAGTTCGAGCAGAAGTTCCGTTGATCGGCACCTCACAACATAAGAAACTTGAAGGGCCGGCATTTGCCGGCCTTTTTTGTGCGACTTGTCGAAAGCCGTTTGCCCGGGGTGCAGAAAGGGCTTATATTAGGTACTGAGTAATACCGTATTTACACGCTGTGGATACCGACTATGAATAACGTATTGTTAGTCAGTTATTTACGTTTGAAGTGCACGCCGCCCTCATTGGCGGGTTCAAAACGTGTGCGTAAAAACAGCACGGCAAAAGACGCGTGCTTTGCAAATCTGCGTAATTACATGACTGCTATACGCTTAACCACCGCATTATGAAAAAGGATGACGCCATGCGCTCGGAGACCGGCACCGTTGCCGGCGCGCCCGAGGCCGGGCTGGGTTCCTCGGCCCCCACCGAGAAAGCCACCAAAGTCTTTCTGGCTTACGCTGAGGAAGATGTGCGCGATGTGCGCAACCAACTGGCCGTGATGCTCCAGAAGGCCGGCATGCACGTTGTGAACGACGGCCCGCGCCCCGCATCGCAAAAGGAGCTGCGCCAGCAGGTGAAGGAGATCCTGCCCAAAGCCAACGTCTCGATCCATGTACTCGGTGGTAAGTACGGCGAGCGACTTGACAATCAGGACGATATCTCGATCGCCCGCTACCAGTACATCCGTGCGACCAAGCACAGCAAAGAAGACCCCAACTTCAAGCGCTTCGTCTGGAACTACCCCCTCGACAACATGATCACCGAGGGTGAGCAGAACGACTTTAAGACGGAGGTGAATAACACCATCGCCGAGGATATCATGGTGACAAACGTGTCGAACGGCGCGCAGTTCATCGACGACATTAAGGCCTTTTTGGCGAAAGCTCCGCAAGTTCGCCAACTGGAGAAAGAATACGACATCGGCTTCATTTCCAACGTCGTGGATGCCGGTGAGTGCTACGAGGTCATCGAAAACCTCGGTAAAGGCAAGACGGTGCAAACACTGACCGTTGTACCTGAAGAGCAGAAGAACTTTCGTCAGGAAGCCGAAGACATCATCCTCAAATCGCGGATGGCCGTCGTGTACTTCAAGGACTCTTCGGACTGGGCGATTTCCTTCATCAAACAAATCTGGAAGCGGGTAGGGGGCGTGTCTTCGCAAGTGCCCTTCGTGCTGATCGGTGAAGACGAGCCGCGTCGTAACCGCTTCATCAAGTTCAAGGCACCGCAAATTGCTGTCGCGATCGTCAAAAAAGACGAAGTGCTCGGCAAGATCGAGGAGCTCTACAAAAAAGTGCAGGAGACCGGCAAGGTCATCGACGAAGAGTTCTGCCCTTACACCGGCTTGCGCCCGTTCAACGAGAACGAGTCGATCTTCTTCAAAGGTCGTGAGCACCACGTCGATACGATCATCGACATGCTGCACGA
>CAZTEZ010000473.1:0-2307 GCA_964611815.1 uncultured Bacteroidia bacterium
ATCTCACCCGCGACCAATCCCTGACGCGGGACATCGACCTGTGAGCGGCGGCTTTTTGCTCGACACCAACACCGTCTCCGAGCTGCAGCGCAAACACCCGAGCCAAGCAGTGCTCGATTGGTTCGCCGCAGTCGACGACCGCCGACTCCACTTCAGCGTCCTGTCCATCGGCGAGATCCGCAAAGGCATCGAAAAACTCGAACAAGGCAAAAAGCGGGCGGCGCTCGGCGACTGGCTCGAACGAGTCCTTCTGCCCTGGTTCGGGCCGCGCCTGTTGCCGGTCGATCTCGCGGTGGCCGAGCGCTGGGGCCGACTGTGCGTCGAGGCAGGCCGACCGCTGCCCATCATCGACAGCCTGCTCGCCGCCACCGCCCTGGTGCATGGGTTGACCCTGGTGACGCGCAACCTGGCCGACTTCGAGGTGCCCGGCCTGCGCGTGGTCAATCCTTGGGCGGAGCCCAAAGATGACAACTGAACGGGATACGACCGTGTTGCTGAAATCCATCACCCTGACGAACCTTCTCAGCTACGGCGAGGTGGGTACGTCGATCTCTCTCCGCCCGCTCAATGTGGTGATCGGCCCGAACGGCTCAGGCAAGTCCAACCTCATCGAGGCCGTGCAACTGCTTCACGGCGCCCCTGATAAGCTGCTTGAACCCATCCGGGACGGCGGCGGGGTTCAGGAGTGGCTATGGAAAGGCGCGGAGAAGACACCCATTGCTAAGATCAACGCGGTTTTCGCCAATCCCAAGGGATCGGCGGATCTGCGCTACCTGCTCAGCTTCACCGAGGTCGGGCAGCGCTTCGAGCTGGTCGACGAGCGCATCGAGAACGCCGAGCCTGACGCCGGGCACGACAAGCCCTACCTCTATTACGCCTTCCAGAACGGCAGGCCCGTTCTCAACGTGAAAGGCAAGACACGCGGGCTTCAGCATGAAGACATTGACCGTTCGGCGTCCATCCTCGCCCAGCGCAAGGACCCCGAGCAGTATCCGGAGCTGACCTATCTGGGAAGGGCCTTCGACGCGATTCGGCTGTACCGGGAGTGGAGCTTCGGACGCTACACCAGGCCGCGGCTTCCCCAAAAGGCGGACCTTCCGAATGACTACTTAGCGCCCGACGCCGGCAACCTGGGGTTGGTTCTGAACCAATTGGAAGCCGACCCGATGGTGAAAAAGCGGCTCGTGGAATCGCTTCAGGTCCTCTACGACGGCATCGATGGCTTCCATGTCAAGATCGAGGGTGGAACCGTTCAGGTGTTCTTCCATGAGGGTCGTTTTTCCGTTCCGGCAACGCGGCTGTCCGACGGCACACTGCGTTATCTCTGCCTACTGGCGATTCTCTGTCATCCGAAGCCGCCACCGCTCGTTTGCATCGAAGAGCCCGAGCTCGGGCTGCATCCCGATGTGCTGCCAACCCTCGCCGAGCTGCTGAAAGAGGCGTCCGAGCGCAGTCAGCTTATCGTCACGACGCACTCCGATATCCTGGTGGACGCCCTCAGCAACCAGTGCGAATCCGTGGTGGTGGCGGAACGAACCGACACTGGCACAACATTGAATCGGCTCGATCCGGAACGGCTCGCCGCCTGGCTCGATCGATACCGCCTTGGCGAGCTTTGGACTAGTGGCCAGATTGGAGGCACGCGTTGGTAACCCTCTACGTCGAAGGCGGCGGCGATCGTAAGCCCCTCAAGACGGAGTGCCGGGAGGCGTTCACGTCATTCATGAAAAAGGCCGGTGTGAGCCTCTTGCCTCGTGTGGTGGCATGCGGCGGACGGCAAGATGCATACAATAGGTTCTGCATTGCGGTCGGTAATGGCGAAGACGCACTAATACTCGTGGACAGCGAGGCACCAGTCGCCCCGGTCAACCAACAAGGTAAGCCAGAGAAATGGAAGCCCTGGGCGCACCTCAAAGCACGTGACGGCGACCGTTGGGAGAAGCCGGATGGCGCGCCGAATACGGATTGCCATCTCATGGTGCAGTGCATGGAGAGCTGGCTCATAGCCGACCCGGCCACGTTGAAGACGTTTTTCGGCCAAGGCTTTCGGGATAATCAACTCCCAGCGACGGCGAATTCCGTCGAGTCAGTCGCCAAGACGCAGGTCTATAACGCCCTGGCCAAGGCCACCAAGAATTGCAAGACCAAGGCGCAGTACGGTAAAGGCGAGCATTCCTTCAAGCTGCTCGGCAATATCGATCCGGCAAAGGTGATGGCCGCGTTGCCATGGGCAAGACGCTTCGTATCCGAGCTGAAAAAGAAGATGGCGGGATGATGGCACTGACGAAGTTCAACAATCGACGGCCT
>CAZTEZ010000474.1:0-2295 GCA_964611815.1 uncultured Bacteroidia bacterium
TACTACGTACCGATCTCGGCAGACAAAGACGAGGCGCTGAAAATCCTGGAAGAATTCGAGCCGGTCTGGACGTGCAAGGCCGTCAAAATTGCGCACAATTTGAAGTACGATCTCATGGTGCTGCGCTCCTATGGCATCGAAATCGACGGGCCGTTCTACGACACGATGCTCGCGCACTACGTGCTGCAGGCCGATGGCAAACACGGCATGGACGTGCTTGCCCGGCAGTACCTGAACTACGACCCGGTCTCGATCCAGACGCTGATTGGCAAGAAAGGCAAAAACCAGCAGAGCATGCGCGATCTGGAGGTCGCAAAGGTCTTCGAGTACGCCGCCGAGGACGCCGACATCACGCTGCAGCTCTACGAACGCTTCACCGACGAGCTCGGCAAAGACGAGCAGCTGCAGTCGCTGCTGCAGACCGTCGATCTGCCGCTGGTGCCGGTGCTGGTGCGTATGGAGCGCAATGGTATTCGCATCGACAAAGATTTTCTGGATGAATATTCAGAAGAGCTGCAAAAAGACATTGATGCCCTCGAGAAAAAGGCCATCGACGAGGCGAACGAGCAGTACCGACAGCTTGACGACGAGCGCGAAGATGAGGGCATGTTCGGTGGTCAGACGCTGAGTTTCAACATCGCCTCACCCAAGCAGCTGGGCGAGATTCTGTTCGATAAACTGCAAATACCGGGCGGCAAACGCACCAAAACCGGGCAGTACAAAACCGACGAACAGACCCTGAGTGCGCTGTCCGCCGATGGCCACCGCCTGCCGGAGCTCGTGCTCGAATACCGCTCGTTGGCCAAGCTGCGCAGCACGTATGTGCACGCCCTGCCGGAGCTGATTAACCCCGAGACGGGGCTGATTCATACGTCTTATAATCAGGCGGTGGCCGTCACGGGTCGCCTGAGCTCGAATAACCCCAACCTGCAGAATATCCCGATTCGCACCGAAGCGGGGCGTAAAGTACGCCGGGCGTTCATCCCGCGCGACGACAGCTTCACGCTGCTGGCGGCCGACTATTCGCAGATCGAACTGCGCATCATGGCGGCGCTCTCGCAAGACGAAACCATGATCAGCGCCTTCGCCAACGCCGACGACATCCACAGCCTGACCGCCGCCCGGGTGTTCGGCGTCGAGGAGTCGGACGTCTCGCGCGAGCAGCGCAGCAAAGCCAAGATGGTCAACTTCGGCATGATTTACGGCATCACGCCCTACGGCCTGGCGCAGCGCCTGAGCATCCCCAACGGCGAGGCAAAAGAGATTCACGACGAATTTTTCAAGCAGTTCCCGGACATCAAGAACTACATGGACTTCTGCGTCGAAAAAGCGCAGAAAGACGGCTACGCCGAGACGATGCTGGGCCGTCGGCACTACCTGCGCGACATTAACTCCAACAACCGCACGGTGCGCGGCATCGCCGAGCGCAACGCTATCAACACGCCGGTGCAGGGCACGGCGGCTGACCTCATCAAGCTCGCGATGATCGAGCTGGACAAGCAGATGCAGGCCGAGGGCTTCGAATCGAAACTGCTGTTGCAGGTGCACGACGAACTGGTCTTTGATGCCAAAAAAGACGAACTCGACGACCTAAAACCCGTCGTCGAAAAAGCGATGACCGGCGCGATGGACCTCAAGGGCGTGCCCCTGGAAGTCGAAATGGGCACCGGCGACAACTGGCTGGATGCGCATTAACCTTTTTTGAACCAGGATTTTCAGGATTAGGTGCAGGATTCACAAGATTGGCTGGGGTAGTTAGTCATCCTGAGCTTGTTGAAGGACCACCGCTGATAGGTGTTTCTTGGGAGCAGGGAGATACTTCACCGAACTTTATCCACTCGAAAACTTGCCAGAACTTTAGTAAATATCGATTCCCAATAACTGATTCTAGGCTCTCGACTAGAAAAGGTAATCGTGTGTAGTTTTGTTTGATTAAAGAAAGAGTAGCGATGGACACGCACTACATTGTAAAGTTCGTTCTGCCTTTCATACTGGTCATATAAACAAAAGTACCCATTCACGGTAGTGTATTTTGCACCAACCCACTTTGTTATTTTAATAGGCATGCCTTCAAACTCTGCTTTTCTCTGCGCAAACATTTGATTGTTTATCTGTTGCTGAATATCATCAGGCACTTCATTTGCATCAATATTCAAAAGGACACCCTCATCTTCTAAATCATCGACATTGATGATTATACGTGCAAAATCTTGCATTGCAACCGGGTCAAAGTCGTTAATACCTGTAATGCCCCCCAAAATTTAGACAGCCCCATAAGAAAACCTGAGAACGAAA
>CAZTEZ010000475.1:0-2293 GCA_964611815.1 uncultured Bacteroidia bacterium
AATTGAGCGCGAAAGCCTCGGTGGCATCTGCCTCAACTGGGGCTGCATCCCTACGAAAGCGCTGCTGAAAAGCGCCGAGGTGTTCGACTACCTCAACCACGCTGGCGACTATGGCCTCAAAACCGGTTCGGTTGACTACGACTTTGACGCGGTCATCAAACGCAGCCGCGACGTGGCCGGCGGCATGAACAAGGGCATCCAGTTTTTGTTCAAAAAGAACAAGGTGGAGTCCATCATGGGAGAGGCGCGCCTGGAGAAAAAGGGCGAAGTCGTTGTGAAAGGCGAAGACGGCAAAGAGACCACCTACTCGGCCAAGCACATCATCATCGCAGTGGGCGGCAAAGCCCGCGAGTTGCCCGGCCTGGAGATCGACGGCGACAAGATCATCGAGTACCGCAAAGCGATGACGCTTGAGCAGCTGCCCAAGAAGCTCGTCATCATGGGTAGCGGGGCCATTGGCTGCGAGTTTGCGTACTTCTACAGCACGATGGGCACCGAGGTGACGCTCGTGGAGTACATGGATCGCATCTTGCCCGCGAGCGACAAGGATGTGTCGCGCGAGCTGGCCAAGAGCTTCAAGAAGCGCGGCATCAACCTGATGACCGGCGCGAAAGTCAGCAAAGCAGAAAAGACCGATAAAGGCGTGAAAATCACCGTCGAAACCAAGAAAGGTGAAGAAGTGATTGAAGCGGATAAGCTGCTGTCGGCAGTAGGTGTCATCGCCAATACAGAAGTCATCGGCCTGGACAAGATCGGCATCGAAGTCGAGAAGGGCCTGATTCAGACCGACGGTCTGAAGCGCACCAACGTAGAAGGCTATTACGCCATCGGCGACTGCACGCCAGGTGCGGCGCTGGCCCACAAAGCGAGTGCCGAGGCGATTCTCTGCGTCGAGGCCATCGCCGGCCACGATGTCGAGCCCATCGATCACGGCAACGTGCCAGCCTGTACGTACACCCAGCCGGAAGTCTCGCAGGTGGGCTACACTGAAGAAGAGGCCAAAGAGGCGGGTTACGAGCTGAAAGTCGGCAAGTTTCCGTTCTCTGCCTCGGGCAAAGCCAAAGCCGCCGGCAAGGCTGAGGGCTTCGTGAAGGTCATCTTCGATGCCAAATACGGCGAGTTTCTCGGCGCGCACATGATCGGCTACAATGTCACGGAAATGATCGCCGAAGTTGTGGCAGCCCGCAAGCTCGAGACCACCGCCCACGAAATCCTGAAAGCCGTTCACCCCCACCCGACCATGTCGGAGGCCGTCATGGAGGCCACCGCCGCGGCTTACGGTGAGGTGATTCACGTTTAACTCTAACCGTCATCCTGACGAGCAAAGCGAGGAAGGACCTACGCCTATATCCCACCCAGTTGACGTAGGTCCTTCGCTTCGCTCAGGATGACTACCCGAATATGCGCTACTTACTTCTATTCATCTTCCTCTTCCCCAGCCTGCTGGTCGCCCAGCAGCGCGTGGAAGAAGGCGCGTCTCAAGCCATCGGTCTACGGGTGGGCACCACCTGGAACCGCTACATGGGCCGCGACCTAAACCCGATGGTTGAGCACTTCTACTCGCACACCAGCCTGGGTCTGACGTACAAGTTCTACGGCCGGCGTGGCCACGCTGAGCTGGCTGCCAACGTCGGCTTTAAGGGCGATGGTGACGAGGGCTGGAACTTCCCGGTGGTGGCGCAGGATTACACCGACGACTACAACACGTCACTGAGCCAATTCGACTTTGGCTTCAAAGTTGGCCCGCGCGTCTTCCGCAATTTCTACCCCAAATTCGGCCTCACCTTCGCGTATCTGTGGAACGCCGAGAACATGATCGACGAGAGCCAGCCCTTCGGCGACGATGCCGAGTTACGCAACTGGTACCTCGCCATCCCTATGGGTGTGAGCTTCGATTTCCCGACCAGCTTCGGCACCACAGGCGTGGGCTTTTACTACGAAATCGGCCTGACGCAAAGCTTGGTCGACTACCCAGAAAACAGCTACCGCAACGGATTTGTGGTTGAAATCCATGCCGCCATTCGCACCATTAGCGAGCGATGATTGAGAACCAAGATTTTTCTGGATTTTAGAAACGATTTCCAGGATAATCTTGCCAAAAAAGGGGTGCATCCTGAGCGAAGCGAAGGACCTACTCAAAAAACATCCCGCGAAATATCAGTTGTAGGTCCTTCGGCCAAGGCCTCAGCATGAACCATGTACTCAAGTTTGGGCACTGAAGTTAAAATCCTGACAATCTGTAAGCTTCCCCAAAACAGAAACAAATTAACCTAGAGAGAAGCGCTTGTTGAGA
>CAZTEZ010000476.1:0-2290 GCA_964611815.1 uncultured Bacteroidia bacterium
CCGTTCAATAAGCAGACGCAGGTGTTGACTTTGTCATAGCAATCAGGATGACTAATAAGCTTTATCCAAACCACCAATGATCCTGAGCTTGACCTGGCCTGAGCAAGGCTGGGTGGGTCAAAAAGGAGGGACACACGACTATTGCCCCCAAAAGTGCTTGGGTATGCCCAGAAACCAACAACAGCTGCGCCGGCCCAAACCGAAGCAGCTGTTGTATGAGAACGCCAGCCGTACTGGCGCAGTAAGTGAGTACAGGGATCAGTACAAGTCGATAATCTGCGGTGCGAGTTCGTTGAACTGCACCTCCACCTTTCGGTCGCACTCACCGGTGGCGGTGCCGTCGCTGTAGCCGTAGTTCAGGCGCAGGGTGTTGTTGGCGGTTTCGTAGGTCACCTCGCCGTCGATGAACTGGCGCACGCCAGAGCTCACCAGGCAGCCCATGTCGAAGGTGAGCGCCGTGCCGATGCTGCCGTCGAAATTGTCGCCCTTGCGGGTGGTGCCGTTGCTGGTGCCGGTGATGGTGTAGACATCGTCGCGGGGGTCGAACGTGCCCTCGCCAGAAACGCGCTCAGAGATCAAGTCCGAGCTCCAGGTGATGGTGGTGTTGTCGGGGTAATTCAGCGTAGCGCCGTTCACGGTGCTGCGGTAGCGGAAGTTGCCCGAGCCATTGCCGAGGTTCTCAACGGGGCGGGTGCCTTGCACGCCTACTTTGTCGTCCTGAAACGGCTTTTTGAAAAAGTAGTTTTCCAAGGTGGTGGTCGACTGCGTGCCCTGCTGACGGTACCCGCCCTGCCAACTGACGATCACCTTGCCAAAGCGCGTGATACCGTCTTTGCAGAGGCAGCCGTCGGTGCCGGTGAACTCCAGCTCGAGCTCGCCCTGCTTGTTCACAAGGTCGAGATTCTTCCAAGTGGTGTCAATACAGGGTTCGAGGATGGTGTTGGTGGTCTTGCCGGTGCCGTTGTACTGCTGATTGGCAGCGTCGTCGACGTACTGGAACACCTGTTCGAGTTCCGAACGCGCCTCGGCATCCTGTCGGGCGGCGTCTAGCGTGGCGGTGGGCGATTCTGCCTCGCAACCGGTGAGTGTGAGTAACAGACCAAAAAGCGCAAGTGAAAGTAGCGTGTGTAAGCGGTTCATATTGTTCTGGAGTAAATACTGATGCGTGGTTCGCTGCAACCTGAATATACAGGTTTAACCTGCAGTCTCTACAGCAAAAACGCTGCCAACAATACCGAAGACCAGAGATATTTGCGGGAAGCATCCCCTTCTTTTAGTTTTGTTGCCATGATTCTCCGCATCACCCTACTCCAACTCAGTCTGCTGTCCTTGCTGCTGTTGCCGATACAACACAGTGTGTCTCAAATCGTGAACACCGAGGCCAAACGCTTCCAGAACCAGGACAAGGGCTTTACTGGCGAGCAAAGCCTGACGCTGATGTACCGCGATTGGAACGGCCCGCTGCTCTCGTTTGGGCACGACGGCCGCATCGACTTCCGCACCAAAAACAACAACCTGATGTTGCTGACGAACTACTCGATCTTGCGCATCGGCGACGACGGCGACCGCCTCTCGGCGGGGTTCGCCCACCTGCGCAACACCTACCACACCGAGACGATCGTCGACATCGAAGCGTTCTCGCAGTTGCAGCGCTCGTGGCGGCAATCGCTGGCGTATCGCTCGCTGACGGGCGCGGGGCCACGCTTTACGATTTACGAAGGCGACAGTGGGCGGGTGTCGGCCCACGCCGGCATTGCGTATATGTTTGAATACGAGCAGATTCAGGACACCAGCATCACCAACCTCGACCACCGTGGTAGCACCTACCTCAACCTGGCGCTGAACGTCCCGGAGATCCTTACGCTCAGCAACACGTTCTATTTCCAGACCAATCTGCGGGCGTTTGAAGACTACCGCGTGTTGAATCAGAGCAAGCTCAGTTTCGAGATCACCGAGCACTTCACGACGGACTTCTTCTTCAGCGTGTTTTACGATACCCGCCCGCCGCTGGACTTGCCCCGCACGTTCTGGAATTTCTCCTCGGGTGTAGGCGTGAAGTGGTGAGAGAAGTGGGGCTAGTTGATCGTCAACAGCTCGTAGTCGCCCAGCTCCAGCGGGTTGCACAGGCGGCCGCTGAGCCAGAAATCGCCCCTGACGATGCCGCCGACTTCCGGCGCGTTGTCGAGCAGGTCGGGGTCGGCCTGTCGCAGGGTGGAGAGCCCCATGGCGTGGGCGGCGTCTTCACAGGCGGCGCGCCGGTCGTTGTACTGCCGGGTCAGGTCGTGCTTGA
>CAZTEZ010000477.1:0-2272 GCA_964611815.1 uncultured Bacteroidia bacterium
CGGACATCTACCCGCAGAAAGAAGTCTTGCTGAGCGACGGTAGCGCGCCGCTATCAGACGAGCAAGCGCGTCTGGCGCTGACGGATACGTTCTTCAGCCAAACGGACTGCACTTCCGCAGTGGCCACCGGACCTTACATCAGCGGCACGCCGCTGCAGCATCAAGCCTTTGTGGGCGATATCGATGCCTACACCACGACGCTGAGCGTCGATCGAACAGTGTGCAGCGGCGCTATTAATGTCAGTGTCATTTCAAATGAAATAGGCGCAGAACTCGTGACTGTACCTACGACCATTCTCAGTGGCGATACCGCCGCAACGGTGACCATCAACAACAATGGCTCGATTGATTCTGGCAGCTATCAACTGGATCTGGAATTCACGTCCGCCAGTTGTGAAACCGAGCAGCTTAGCATCGAACTACTGGTAATGTAAACCTTACCGGCACGCAACCCGACTCCAAACGTCGGGTTGCGGCTATTAACACTACCGCTTTATGCTGGTACTCTACACCAACCAACAAAATACTTTCGAGATCGAGACCACGGCCGGGCCCCCATTGCAAGTACTGAAAGTTTTCACCAACCAGTTGACTTGTGAAAGCTTCAGCCTGACTGGGGCCTTTTGGCCCTTGTGCAATGGCCGCAAACTGCTGGGCGTAAATCTCGGCGACGTGCCTGCCGGTCAATACACGCTCGACCTCTACACCTATGCGCTTGGCGATATCCCCGACCCCGCCACGAGCACACCGCTGCAACTCAATCTTTCTGTACGCATTCTTAATTCTGACGCATGACAGATACCCATCCCCCCCTGCCGACCGTCGAGACGCTGCAAATCGGTTCGCCGCAGGAGCAGTATAGTTGGCGCGAAGAAGTGACCCCCACCGCCGATGCACGCCACCGTTGGCGCAAAGCCGATTTCATCCCCTGGGGAAGTGACCCCGAATTCGATAACCTCTATCCGCAGAAAATTGAGTCGCTTTACCTGCGCTCAGGCTACTTCCGGCGCATTACGGACGACAAAGCCGACCAGATTGCGGGCGAAGGCCTGAGCATCGAAGGCCCCGGCGCCGAGGCCTGTAAGCGCCTTTTCGCGCAAATCGGTCTCTCACAACCAGCTATTGAACAAGCGGCTTATGACCTCGCGCTCTTCAACGGCCTAGCGTTTGAGGTGATTTGGAACCGCGCACACACCCAAGTGGTACGCGTGGAGCCCCTTAAGCTCAGCCGCATTCGGGTGGCCAAGCCCGACGAAAAAGGCGAGAGCGCTTACTACTACTCCGACGACTGGCGCGTGGTGAACCGCCGTGGCAGCCTGCTGAGCCAGATATACGAGCACTACCAGCCGCTGCGGATCGCCGCTTATGCACCCACGGGTGCCAGTGCCAAGCAATTGTTGTACGCGCACAAATACTCGCCGGTGACGGACTACTACCCACTGCCCGATGCCGAGAGCGTCTACGAAGAGCTGAGTCTGGGTGCGGATGTCACCGCCTTCCAGCGGCGCTACGTCTCGAATGGCATGGTGTCCTCGGCGATTGTGTACGTGCCCTTTGTCGCCGAAACCACCACCCCCGGCGAGGAGCTGTCTGACACCGACCGCCAGCGCATGGAGCGCAAGCGTCGCCAGATCGTCGACGACCTGACGGGCAACATGAAGGCCGGCCAACTGTCGATCGTCTGGTTCAACCCCTACCTGACCGACAACAACGGCCAGCCCGTTGGCGTGCCGCGCATCGAAAAGCCCGTGGAAGAGAAGAACGACGAGAAGTTCATCGCCATCCAGCAAGAGAGCCGGCAGGCGGCGCTCACTGGCCTCGGTGTGGTCTCGCGTGAGCTGTATGGCATCCCCAGCAGCGGCGGCTTCTCGTCTCAAAGCGAGCTGCTGATCACGGCGCACGAGCTGACTTACAACAAACTCATTCGCCCGAAACAGCAGGTGCTCTTGCGCGCCATCCAACGTCTGGCAACCGACGCGGGCTTCCCAAAGGTTACGCTGAGCATTAACGCCCCGCAGCCCATCACCGCCCGTATCACGCCCGAGATGGTGAAGGCCGAGATCTTCACCGCCGACGAATTCCGTGCAGCCTACGGTTATCCGCCCCGCACCGCGCTGCAAACCGACGACACCGCCACCACCGAAACCACCCACCGACATGGCCACTGATTGCCCCTGCTACTTGATTACCGACGCTGCGCTGCGCCGCCAACTCCCGCAGTTGCAGCCCAACCTTCACCCCGACGAACTGCGTGCTGCACTCACAGTGGTTC
>CAZTEZ010000478.1:0-2270 GCA_964611815.1 uncultured Bacteroidia bacterium
ACGCTGACACCGAAAAGTTTCATCGAAAGCGCGCCCAGCCACATCGTGAGCGGGGGTTTGTGTAGCCAAGTGTAGCTCCGCATCCAATACTCGTGCACCTCGGGGCCGAGGTATTCGGGGTAAAGCCGCGGGTGTAGCGGCGTCTGCATCAGGTGTTTGGCAGCGAGCGCATGAAACTGCTCGTCCCAGGTGAACAGCTCGGGCGAAAGCGCGGCAGCCACCAGCCGCAACAGCAGACCACCGCCCAACACGAGCACGACGGCCAAACGATGCTTGTGTTGCGAAAAACACCAGGCGGCCGCCAAAAGTAGCAGCAGCGCAGTTCCGGTGTATTGAAAAATGAGGCTTGGCAAGGGCGTCAGTGGCTATTCCACAAAAATTCAAAAAAAATTGACGCCAAAGGGTTACTTCTGTCAGTCTCGCCCTATTAAACACTACATAATAAAAAACGCCTGATCTTTAGAGTAAGATCAGACGCGTCACATCCATTTCAGACATATCAACGCCTCCAAGATAAAATATTCCTTAGAGCAATGCAAGCGCACAATGAAAATTGTGCGCTTGCTGTGTGTTATGGCCTTGCTTTTCAATGCGTTGGGCTGAAAAACCATCTTCTATTCAGCGCTGAACCACCACGCGTTTGAACTGCTGTTGTCCGTTGCGGAACGTCACGTGCACCAGGTAGCATCCTGCCGGCAATGCGCTTACATTCAAGTGGGCGTTATTTATTGTTTGCAATATGCGCCCGTCGAGGCCCACGATGGCCACGCGAGCTATGGGCCATGCGCTGGAAATATGGATCTGGTCGCGCGCCGGGTTCGGGTACAGCCCGAAGTACGCGAGCTGCCCCTCGCGGCGGCTTGTGGGCTCAGCGATGGCGCCATCGCTCCGGCGGTGAGGCAAAGGCTCGGCATTGCTGCCAATCACGCGCGACTGCACGATCTGCAGCGGCAGCGTCGTGAGTAGCGTCTTACCGTCCAGGTTATCCGTAATAATGATGCGTCCGGTGGCGATATCGCCCACCCCGGCGGTAGTCTGCTGGTCGGTGCGGAAGAAAGCCGCATCCAGCTGCCGGAGCGCCGAATCTGTGCGCACGAACTGCCCTGCTGAGCCGGAGTTCAGCGTCCCCAGCCAGCCGTTCAAGCTAAGCTTGATAGACTGAATCACCTCTGAGGGGTATTGCAGACTGAAGGCCGCGCCCAGCACACCGCTGGCCGATTGTTGCGCGTCGCCCAGCTCTATGCTAAAAAGCAGCGTATCACCTGGGCCCAGGGCGATACTGTCGTTCGTGACGATACTTAGCAGCGGCGCAGCAGCGTTGTTCGAGTCTGGATTAGCCACAGCAGCGGTGTCAAACGCATAGGCGGTGTCCAGTATCAGGCTGTCGACAAAAGTGATGCTGCCATCGCCGTTGAAATCTGCAAACGAATAGTTGACGGCATCTGCGAAAACCGACGACCAGCGTGATGCTGGCACCGCTGGGGCAAACACAACATCTTGCAGAAAGCGCGGCGGGCCCTCCGTGCCAGCGCCAGCCGGCATGTAAAGCAAATCGTAAACGTTCGTGAAGAGGTCACTATTGGCATCGCCCGGTGTCACGCAATTGGGGCAGGCCGTTACGATCACTTGGCTGATGGTATCGATGGTTTGTACGTAATACAGACTCGTGTCGGGCTGTAGGCCAGCGGGCGTCAAATCGCGGTACTGCCCTGCGAGGTACAGCTGGTTGCCGAATTCTTGCAGGGTCTCTATGGTCGTGACACTTGAAGCTGGGTCGGGTAGCAAATTATCTGCCCAAAGCGGGTTAAGCGCCTCGTCTAAATACACCAACTGATCGCCCGCACCTGCCACGCCCGCCGCATCGTCGGGGGTGTGAATGGTCGCGACAAATCCGCCGGCGCCCAGCGTATCCAGCGTCCTGACCTGTGTTGCAGCCGGATTGATGCCCAGCGCTGACCAGTCGATCTGCGCAACGCTACCCACGCTGGGCCGATACACCACGGCGGCGGCTTGCCCTATTATATTGGCAGTACTCAGCGATTGCGTGACGCTCACGCCCACAACCGGGTCGCCGGTGATTGGGTGCGGCATCACGCTGTGCGGAATGAGGTTCTCGATGCTGCCATCGGCGTCGCTGTCAATCAGGTCGGCCTGCTGAGAGGCGACGGAATCGAAGCGCCAGCACGCGATCTCCGGCTGCAATTGCGCTCCGCCAACGGCCGCCTTACCCCACGTGAACAGCGTGTCTCCAAAGAATCTGGCGACAATAG
>CAZTEZ010000479.1:0-2258 GCA_964611815.1 uncultured Bacteroidia bacterium
CGCGCTGGGCAGCCGCGGCCTCGTCGATGCCCGAGCCGTTGTCTTTCACGACCAGCCGAAGCTCACCGGCGGGGTCCACTTCCAGGGCAATGCGCAGGCGTGGTGGGCGGGTGCTGTCCGTAAATGCGTGCTGCAAGGCGTTGGAAGCCAGTTCGTGGGTGAGCAGCCCCAGCGACACGGCCTGTTCGCTCTCGAGCGGTACGTCGGCGGCTGAAAATTCGACGTCTACATCGCCACGGCCCGCGTAAGACTGCCGCAAATCATCTACGAGCAGACCCATGAAGGCTTGCGAGGACACGCGATCGACGTCGTCCATTTTGTAGAGCTTTTCGTGCAGTGCCGCCATGGCAATCAGGCGCTTGCGGCTTTCTTTGAGGGCGGCTTTGGCCTCATCGTCTTTCACGGAGCGCGCTTGCAAGCCCAGCAGGGCCGTCACGGTCTGCAGGTTGTTTTCAACGCGGTGGTGGGTCTCGCGCAGGTGCGCCTCGCGTTGCTCGAGCATTTTTTCGACCAGCTCGCTATGCGCTTTTAACAGGCGGTTGTTGCGCGATTTGATGCGGTAGATATACCAAAACAGCCCAATCAGCAGCACCAGTAGCAAGCCACCGCCGATAATCCCCACCAGCAAGTTATCGGCCCGGCGCTCGGCTTCATCAATGGCGCGCTGTTGGCGCTCGGCCTGCAGGGCGGCCTCGGCTTCCTGGCGAGCCAACACGAGCTGTGCTTCCTGACGAGCGACGCTGGCCTCCTGCTGCTGTCGGCGGAGGTCGGAAGAGATGCGGTCTTTTTCACTCAATAACGCATAAGCCTCAGCGTGTCGGCCCAGCGCATTGAGTACACTTGAGCGGGTGTTGAGATAATCGGAGTACTGGCGGATGTAGTCCTGCTCATTGGCGATCAGTGCCGTGTCGATTTTCGCGAGTGCTTGCAAAGCTGCTTGAGGCTGTCCGGTGGCAAGTAGCAACTGCGCTTCTAATTGATACGCATCGAAGAGGTTGCCGGGTATGCGCATGCGTTCTGCGTGTTGAATCAGAAGGCTGAGGTGAGTCTGCGCTGAATCCAGTTTATTCTCGTGCAGGTAAATACTGACCAGCCCCATGAGTGCAACGCTCTGATTAAAAATATCGCCTGTGCTTTCGAAGAACCGATTACCAGCACGGTAGTAAGGCTTGGCTTTTGCGAGGCTGTCCTGTTTGCTCAACATGAGCCCGATATTCGTCTGCGCCTTCGCCATGCCCGAGCTGTCTTGAGCAGCGGTGTAGTTCCTCAGCGCCTCGCGCAAAATCTCGGTGCTGTATTGTACATCACGCAGGTTGGTCCACACGCCGGCTTTGTTCAGCAGCGCGTCGCCCATCAGTTTGGGGTTGCCGATGGCTTTTGCAATCTGATAGGCGCTGACGAGTGCGACAATGGCCTTCACGTTTTCGTCAAAATCGGTATACACCCCGCCACGGCAGATCCAGGTTTTCGACTCGCCCAGCCGCGAGCCGTCGGCGCGGTAGGCCAGCATCGCTGCATTCAGGTGCCCCAGCGCCGAATCGCGCCGGCCGTTGAACCAATGCAGCACGCCCATGCGGCGGTGGCTCTCACCCAGCCCGAATACATCTCCGATGTCATCGCTCAACGCGATGGCCTCTTTCAGCAGGGGCTTGCTCTGCTGGTCGGTGTAGTGCAGTTTGGCGGCGCTGTCGCACAACGCGCGAACCTGGGCGGTTTCGGCGGGTTGAGCCGCCGCACAGCCGGCCAGCAGTAGGAGGAGGATCAGGAGTGCGAACCGTTGCTCCCATACAAGATAGGATTTTTTAAACAACAACCGCCCGCTGCAACAGTCCAGCGGGCGGTGTCATGAAGTATTCAGTCTGAGCTTAACGCTTCACCATGCGCCAGCTCGTTTGGCCGGCGGCGGTTTTTAGCGTGAAGAGGTAGGTGCCTGCTGCCAGCCCGCTGACATCCACGCGTTCGGTGTGCAGGCCCTGGGGCAGCTGGCCAAAGGCCGTGCGCTGCACCTGGCGACCGCTCAGGTCGTGAATTTCGAGCGAGACATTGCCTGCTTCGTAATTCAAGAACACCAGCTCGGCCGTATGCATGAAGGGGTTGGGGTACGCGCCCGTGAGTGCCGGACCAACAGGCTCTGCGCGGCTGACAACAGGCAGCGGCGGCTCGGGTGGACGCGGGGCGAGCGGGGCGGCGGGGTTCTGCCAGGGCAGTTCGATCGCGCCGGAGCGCGGGTCCGCAGGCAGCGGGGTGTAGCCCGGCTC
>CAZTEZ010000480.1:0-2256 GCA_964611815.1 uncultured Bacteroidia bacterium
TCTTTGATGACCAGAATGCGGTCGACATTGCGAATCGTCGCCAGGCGGTGGGCGATGATGAACGACGTGCGGCCTTTCATCAGCTCTTCGAGTGCAGCTTGCACAAGCTGCTCGTTTTCAGAGTCTAGCGCACTTGTCGCTTCATCGAGAATCAGAATCCGCGGGTCTCGCAGGAGCGCCCGGGCGATGGCGATGCGCTGGCGCTGCCCACCCGAGAGCTGAATGCCGCGCTCACCAACCACGGTGTCGTAGCAATCGGGGAACTCGCTGATGAAATCGTGGGCGTTGGCGCGCTTGGCGGCGGTCATAATCGCCTCATCGTCAGCCTCCAGATCGCCATAGGCGATGTTCTCTTTGATGCTGCCACCAAACAGAAACACGTCTTGCGGCACGAAGGCCATGCGCCTGCGAATAGCAGCGAGCGAGTAATCATTCAGCGGCTTACCGTCGATCAGGATCTGACCGGATTGCGGGTCGTAAAAGCGCAACAGCAGCGCTACAATGGTCGATTTGCCCGCCCCGCTGCCTCCCACGAGGGCCACTTTTTCGCCAGCGTTCACCTTGAAGCTGAGCCCGCGAATGACTTCGACATCCGGCCGGGAGGGGTAGTTGAACTCCAGGTCGCTGTACTCGACGGTACCCACCACGTCGGCTGCTTCGGTGGTCTTTTCGGGTTCGCGTTGCTCTTCCAGTAACTCAAACACACGCTCGGTGGCGCCTATAGTTTTTTGCAACTGGCTGTAGTGCTCGCCAAAGCCGCCGATAGAGCCGCCAACGAGTCCGGTGTAAAACAGAAAGGCAGCAAGGTCGCCCGCCGCGATTTCACCGCTCTGCACCAACTGCGAGCCGTACCACATGATGACGACGATGGCCCCGAAAATCGCGAGGATGATAAACGAGCTGAACGCCCCGCGCCAGCGCGCGCCTTTCATCGCGATGCGCACAACTTCGTCGATCGAGCTGCGGAAGCGGTTGGTTTCGTACTGCTCGTTGGTGAAAGCCTTCACGTTCTGGATGCCTTGCAGCGACTCCTCGACCACCACATTGGCGTTAGCCAGGCTATCCTGAGCGGCTTTCGAGAGTTTGCGGATGAAGCGGCCGAAGAAAATCGCGGCGATCATCAGCACCGGAAAGGTGCCAAGCATCAGCAGCGTGAGCTTCGTGGAAATGATGAAGATAACGATGACGCCGACGATCAGCGTCACGATGCCCCGTGCCAGCTCGGCGAACGTGAGTGTGAATGTGTCCTGGATTTGCGAGATGTCAGCAGAAATGCGCGAGGAGAGCTCGCCCACCCGGCTGCGATTGAAAAACGCCATCGGCAGGCGGATGAGGTTGCCGTAGAGGGCTTTGCGCAAATCGGCCAGCGACTTCTGGGCGACCTCCACGAACAGCAGCACGCGGAAAAACGAAAACACCGCCTGAATAACTAGCAGCGCGCCCAACGCGATGGCCACCTGGTTCATGTTGTCGAAAAACGGCAGGCTGCTTTCACCGAGGGCGACGTTCAAGAGTTCGCCGAAGAACATCGGGAAGGCCAGCGTTGTGGCCGTGGACAGCGCCAAAAAGACGAGCCCGAGGATGAATTTCCAGCGGTATGGGCGCACGTAGGCCAGCAGCTTTTTCAGCTTTTTGAAGCCCTCGTTATTGAGCTTGCGCTTGGGTGGGGCGTTCTCGTCGGAGGGGGCTTGTCCGCGTCGTCGTGAGGCCATGGTGCGAAGTTAGCGTTTTGTGCAGGATTGGCGGGCAGGGTTTGGTCGCTAGCTGCACAGCAGGCTGATTTAGAGTGGTTGCAGATAGCCTTCAGTGGGTGCTATCTGCGGAAGAAAGAACGCGTTTAAAAACACAAAGAGCCGATGATGAAACATCAACCGGCTCTTGCTCCTTTTCTCGATTCTACATTCCTGGCTTCTCACAACCAAGAATCCAGAATAAATAACGGAGATCGAACGCAATTAGTTTGCGTCGACGGGTAAAACGTTGACGACCTTGCGGCCGCGGGCTTTGCCAAACGACACGTTACCTTCTGAAAGGGCAAACAGCGTATGGTCTTTGCCCATGCCGACGTTCTTGCCGGGGTGAATTTTAGTGCCGCGCTGGCGAATGATAATGGCGCCGGGTTTGGCGTGCTGCCCACCGAAGAGTTTTACGCCGAGGCGTTTACTTTCTGATTCGCGGCCGTTTTTGGAGCTACCTCCACCTTTCTTGTGAGCCATGGTTCGTAATGCTTATGCGTTAATGAATAACTCGCGCTGA
>CAZTEZ010000481.1:0-2252 GCA_964611815.1 uncultured Bacteroidia bacterium
GATCTCGCGGTCGACGGTCAGGCCCACCTCGCGGGCCGTGAAGTCTTTGAACTGCCAGAAGCCAACGGCGTTGCTCGAAGACACCGCCCCACCCCGCAGCGCGCTCTCCTGAATCGCGATGTACATCAGGTCTTTGGGCACGCCCATCAGCGAGAACGCATCTTCGATGAACGGCATGTAGGTGGCCGCGCGGTCGGCCATGATCTTGTAATACGTGTAGTTGCCCACGTACTTGTTTACGTAGTTCTGAACACGTGCGCGTCCTTGTTTCGTGAAGCGCAGTTTCATCCCGCAATAGTCCATGTGCTCGGGCACCACCACCGACACTTCGTTGGTGCGCAGGGCCAGCACCGGGCTGCTCAGGAGCGTGCTGAGCAAAAGGGCGGGCAATAGAAGGGCAAGTAGTCGCTTCATCGTCAGTTGGTTGTCCGGATATCGTGTGGCAGCTTCGACACGTTTTAATCGTGTTTGCGAATCATGTAAAGCCCATCGCGGATGGGCAGCATCACTTTGTCGACGCGTTCATCGTTTTGCACGAAGTCGTTGAACTCGCGCAGGGCTTCCGTGGCCTTGCCCGAAAACGCGTCGTCGACGACCATGCCGCTCCACAGCACGTTGTCTGTCAGTATAACGCCGCCGGGGTTCAGTTTATCAAAAACCAGCTTATAATACTCGAGATACTCCTCCTTTTTCGCATCGATGAACACCAGGTCAAACTTTTTGTCGGTGCCCGAAATGAAAGGCAGCGCCTCGCCCTCGTGAAACTGAATCTTGCCGGCGTAGGGCGAGTCAGCGGCGTGCGCTTTGGCCATCTTCACGGTCTCGGGGTTGCGGTCGATGGTGTGCACTATACCGCCCTCGGCCAGGCCCTCGGCCAGGCACAGCGCCGAATAGCCGGTGTACGTACCGATATCCAGCACGGTTTTCGGGCGGATGAGCTTCGAGAGCATACTCAGCAGTCGCCCTTGGTAGTGTCCCGAGAGCATCCGTGGCTGCTGCACCTTGAGGTGGGTCTCGCGGTTGAGGTGCGCCAGGTAGTCGGGCTCGGTGCCGCTGTGGGCTTCGAGGTAGGCTTGCAGTTTCTGGTCGTGGAGGTTCATCGGACGGGTAGGGAAAAACGCAGTAAGTAGCTGGACTTCACGGCTATGCTACAAAATAAACAAGTCGTCCGGTTCTGTGGGTCGCAAAGCGGGTTTGTTTTCGCACATGGCGCGGTTGGGGTTGCGGTGAGGGGTGTGGGTTGCAACGCTGCTCGTGCTGCGCCGTGATTAGCATGTGCACCACGACTTGACTTTTTTCGTTATGTTTATAATGCAAATAGCCTGAACTTACAATGGAAGATACCAGAACACTTGAGGAGGTCTACGACTTTGAAAAAGATGCGCTTGTTCAGATTTTGAAGGATATCCGTCAAGACACGCGCATAAGCGAAAAGCCCACACGCATCGGCTACCGGATCGTGCAGGATTTTTATGAAGAAGATAAGCTCGAATTTGCCATTGAGTTCCCTGAAGGAACACGTCTGTTCAAGTTTGAAGGGACGCCAACATTTCAAGACTTTGTTGATCTAAAAGATAAGCCTCTGACATTAATAAAGCAGCATATATGGGACTGGATCGATGAAAACTATCCGGAATATCGTGTGAGTTTTCGACTGCTTTATGCAAATCGATAATGAGCGTTATCAGTTTTGATCTCAGTTTTAACTACGCGGTAGAGCTCATCGAGCTGTCTATTGAAAGCGTAGTAAAAGCACAAGCTCACCATCAGCCTTTGAGTGCAGTCACAAGGCGCAGCTTATCAAACTGCTACTACGCAGTATTTCATTTAACGACTGTTGGTGGAAGTTGCGTTTTATTTGATCATGAGGATATCGCTCTTGTAGCATCAAGAGCTTTTGAACACGGTAATATTTCAAGCGCCTACCGCAAATTGAATGATGATAATATAAATAACCCAGAACACAGATTAGGGCGCCTGTTCACGAAATCGGATAGTTCATTTAAGAATCTCGTTAGTCAGACACTTCGCAAGAAGTTCAATGAGTTGCATGAACTTAGACACGAAGCAGATTATGATTTTTCTTTAGAAGTACACGAAAAGCTTGTCGAAAATATAGATTCGATTTACGATCATATTATCTCTGCCTCCATCTATATCCATACTTTCAAGTATTTGAAAGAAAACTTCCCAGATGACTGTAGTGTACCCCATCCTCTAAACAACCCATGGTCACCATTAAGCAAAAGCGC
>CAZTEZ010000482.1:0-2249 GCA_964611815.1 uncultured Bacteroidia bacterium
GAGCTGATGATCATCGGCGGTGCGCTGCCGGCGGCGCTGCTGGCGCTGCTGATCAGCTGGCTGTTGGGTGCCGTGCACACCTGGCTGAGCACGAACAAACCGCCGTGGTTGGCCATCGGGGTATTCGCGGTGATGCTGCTGGGCTTTCTGGCGATCTTCTTCGTGCAACCCCGCCAGCCGGATTTCGAGCTCGGTATGAACAGCGAGTTCTTCGAGCGCGGCGATGGCTACCGGGAGTTCAAGCGTGTCTACAATCTGAAAGTGAACCCGCGCGAAATCGAGCACGGCATCCTCTACAAAGCGCTTTTGAACGGCTCGATTGATGCAGCGGTGGGCTACAGCACTGACGGCCAGATTGCCGCGAACGACCTCGTGATTCTCGAAGACGACAAAGGCTTTTTCCCGCCCTACGAAGCCTGCCCGCTAGTACACGGGCCCTCGCTGGAGGAGTTCCCGAAGCTGCGGCCTGCGCTCGACCAGTTGAGTGGCAAGATCGACAGCCGTACCATGTCGCAGCTGAACGCGCGCGTCGACAACGGCAAAGAAAAAGCCCGCGACGTGGCCCGCAGTTGGCTCAAGCAGCAGGGGTTCCGCACAGAAGTGCGCCGACGTGGCGAGGGTGGGGTGGTCATCGGTGGCAAAACCTTCGCCGAGCAGTACATCCTGGCCGAGATTTTCGCTATCGTGATTGAGAACTACACGCCATACCCTGTGAAAATGCAGACCGGCCTGGGCGGCACCAAAATCTGTTTCGACGCACTCACAAAAGGTGAAATCGACCTCTACCCCGAGTACACAGGCACGGGCCTGCTGGCGATTCTCGAACTCAGCGAAAACGAGCAGGAGCGGTTTCTGGATGCCCCGGATGATATCTACCCCTACCTGAAAGAACGCTTTCAGTCAGATTTCGACCTCGTGTGGCTGCCGCCACTGGGTTTCGAGAACACCTATGCCTTAATTACCACTCCTGCAATTGCAGACGACCTCGGTTTGCAAACGATTAGCGACTTGCCTCAGCAAGCCCAATGAGCTTAGGCCCCAATCGCGGTAGGTTGGTACAGGAAAATCCGAAAGATTTAACACAGCTCGCCAGGCGAGTAGATTTAAACATTTCTTAACTTGAGTGCTGTAAACTCAACTCGACAGTACTCCATAGTTAAAAACTTCCGTAACATGATGAAACAGTTACTTTGCGTAGCGATGACGCTGGCGTTCGGGATGCTCAGCATGCCCACCACCGCTCAGACCGTCATTACGCGCTACATCGACCCCTTCTTCTCTGCCGACGAAATACAAGTGCAAAAAGACGTCGTGTACGTCAACGGCGAGGGCACTTATCCGGCTGATATGACCGGCCAGTACGAGCCCTATTCGCTGGAATGCGATGTCTATTCGCCGCCGGCTTCTGACACCGAAACCGAGCGCCCGGTACTCATTCTCGCCTGTGGCGGTAGCTTCCTGACCCCCAACGCCACCGGTGATCCGCCCCTGGGTACCAAAGAAGACCACCCGATCGTGGAGCTCTGCACGCGTTTCGCACAGCGTGGCTACGTGACCATTTCGATGGACTACCGTCGTGGCTGGAACCCCCTAGGCTCTGGCGAGGTGCCCCAGCAGACGATCGTGCGTGCCGCCTACCGTGCGGTGCAAGACGGCCGCGCCATGGTGCGCTACCTCAAAAAGCACGTCGCTGAAGACGGCAACACCTGGGGGATTGACACGAGCCGTATTGCATTCGGTGGATCGCAGGCCGGTGGTTACATCCCGATTCATATGTACCTGCTGAATTCTTACGATGCCGTTTTTGAGGAACCCAAAATTCAAGATGCTAACAACGTGCCGTATGTTGATACGACTTTCTTGGGGCCGATCGAAGGTCGCTATGGTAATCTTAACTACTCTGATGAGTTCCAGTTGATCATCTCTATGGGTGCCGCCGCACTCGATACGACTTTCCTGGAGCCGGGTATGCCGCCAATTTTGGGTGTGCACGGTACGGAAGACGAAGTTACCCCTTATGGTACAGATATCGTTGTTGCCGGTGGTATCGTGCCGGTTGTTGAAGTTTCCGGCTCTGGCGACCTGGTGGCTTATAGTGCCAGCATTGGCAATCAAGATGTGTTGCTGCCAGATTTTGCAGGTGATGTAGAGCCTGGCCTACGGCC
This sequence comes from uncultured Bacteroidia bacterium, assembly GCA_964611815.1. Taxonomy (GTDB): domain Bacteria; phylum Bacteroidota; class Bacteroidia; order J057; family CAZTEZ01; genus CAZTEZ01. The sequence continues at coordinate 2,166 of CAZTEZ010000482.1, forward strand.
ATTTGTGGGTGCCGGCTTCCAGCCATACGCCTACTACGACAGCGACCTGGATGGCCCTGACCCTGACGATATTCCGGATGATCT
>CAZTEZ010000483.1:0-743 GCA_964611815.1 uncultured Bacteroidia bacterium
GAAGCGCCCGCTTTCAGCGATATACGCATAGCGGGTGCTCAGGCGCCAATGGCGGTTCTCGTAGCCCACTTCCGCACCGCCAATGTGCACACGCTCGTCGAGGTCGAAGTAGCGGTGGTCAGGGTCTGCCGACCCGCCGTTGCCAATGGGCCATTGCGTCAGGTACTGCACCCCACCGAAGGGCGACCACCCATAGAGTTCTTCGGGCTGATACTCAACTTGAAAGAAACTGGTACCCAGCAAATTTGGAGCTGCATACAGCCAGGCTTCGGCCTTAAAATTGTGCCAACGCGGCGATTGGTAGCCCAACACCGCCACACCGGGCGTTTCGGTGTGCTCGGCATAGTCCGAAGGCTCGCCCTCAACGGTGAAGCCCTGGCTGTAGAGCCCCACCGACTCGCCGGGTGCATACCACTCGGTGGTGCTGCGCGGCGAAAAGCGCCACATAAAACCGCCCTGAAACCGCCCGATATTTTCACGCAAGAAACTCAGCCAGAGGCCCTCTGTCACGTAAGCCTTCATGCGGTTGTCAGTCTTATTGACCAGTGGTGTTTCGACGTATTGCCGACCCAGTTTGCCTTCGAAACCGTTGCGGCGATAGTGCAAATAGAGTTCATCGAGGCGGTCGAGGTCATTGAAGTTGTCGGAGTTTTCGACGTCAAAGAGCTGGCGCTCAAGGCGCGGCAGCTCGCCCGTGATGCTATCTGGCTCAGAGAGATTAGACCGCCACAAACCGAACGTAA
>CAZTEZ010000483.1:753-2231 GCA_964611815.1 uncultured Bacteroidia bacterium
CGCCCACTCATAACCGCACTGAAGCCTTTCAGACGGGCCGTTTCATAGCGGAATTCTGCACCAACTGCGCTGGCGTAATTGCTCGGCAGCTCGCCGGGATGGGTCGTGGCCATGCCGTAGTAGCGAATGTGGCCGCCGATCTCTCCCTTTTTGAAAAAGTCGAACACGCTGTGAATCTCGGGGTCTTCCAACGAGTCACAATGCTCACCTTCGCAATGCAGAGCCTCGTGGGGGGCGGTGGAATCAGAATGGTGCGCGTGCCCCAGCACCTCGGCGCGCTTCTCGCGGTGGCCGGTGTGCTCGTCGAAATAGCGTGGCGCGTTGTCGTGTTTAATCAGCCGGTTCTTTTTCGGGCGGCGCTGATGCTTGGGCAACTCAGGCTCAGCGGCTTCATCATGCTGCTGAGTGCTGTCAGCCGAAGTCTGCGCCTGCGCTGGCATCAGACCAAGCCCCAGCAGAAGCGCAAAGATGATCGTCGAAAGCTGTTGTAGCGGTGACATGATTTCTTGAGTCGCGGTGAGGTTGTTAGATGGAAGTAGGGATCGGAAGCGCAAGGCGGGCGTGTTCAGTCAATACTGACTGTTGCAAATCGCTCAGGAAGAGGGCGCTGCGAAAAAAAGCCGGCTGATCGATTTGACCAGCCGGCGTTGTATTCAAACTACACTCAGGCGGTAGCTGGCTCGCCTGTACCTTGTGGGATATTCGTCTCTTTAATAGCACCAAAACCACCCAGAACGTTCACTACGTTGCTATAACCGCGGGCTTTCAGGATGCTGGATGCGATCATCGAGCGATAGCCACCGGCGCAGTGGATGTACTGCGGCGCGTCTTTTTTGAAGCTGGCCATGTGCTGGTTGATGTAGTCGAGCGGGATGTTGCGCGCACCTTGCACGTGACCGGCGGTGTACTCGCTCACTTTGCGGATGTCGATGATATCGGCAGCGCCGTGCTTTTTCGCAAGCTCTTCCGGCGTGATATTCTCGATGCTTTCGACCTCATTACCAGCGTCTTTCCAGGCGCTGAGGCCGCCTTTCAGGAAGCCGATGGTGTTGTCGTAACCCACTCGCGAGAGGCGCGTCACGGCCTCTTCGGCTCGGCTGTCATCGTCAAGTACTAGCAAGATGGGCTGCTTCAGGTCTGTGATCAGCGCACCCACCCAAGGGGCAAAGTTGCCGTCCAGACCGATGTTGATCGCGTTCGGGATGTAGCCCTGCGAGAAGGTGTTCGGGTCGCGTGTGTCGAGCACCAGCGCGCCTGTGGCGTTTGCAGCCGTTTCGAAGGCTTCCGGGCTAAGGGGCTCAGTACCCTGCGCTAAGACTTCATTGATACTCTCGTAGCCCTGCTTGTTCATCATCACGTTTTTGGGGAAGTACTGCGGCGGGGGCAACAGGCCGTCCGTCACGACTTCGATGAACTTCTCTTTGCTCATGGGCTGCAACGCGTAATTGGTCTCCTTTTGGCTGCCGAGCATATCGACG
>CAZTEZ010000484.1:0-1317 GCA_964611815.1 uncultured Bacteroidia bacterium
GCACGCGAAAGGTCGGGCACCTGCGCGCGACCGCCGACCCCGCCCACTGCGGGCATGTCTTCTACGGTCGCGGGAATCGTGGTGTTGTTGCCAATGTAGGTACCGAAACCAAGTACACCAGCGGCACCGCTATTCGCGATCTGGTCGCTGTTCGTGAGCGCCTCGGCGGTCAGTCCGGTAACGCGGCTGGTCGTTGGCGTGCCAGTTACATTGGTGCGGACTTGAAGACCGTTAACGACATCTCCCGGATTGTTCACCGTAACGTTCGTGCGGGTGCCGATGACGCTATCTGTTGCGCTGGTGACTTCGATCTCGCGAAGGTTAGCGTAATACGTCGCCGTTTGCGCAGGCGCGGTTATTGTGATGCGGTGGCCGCTTTCGCCCTCCTGCGTCAGTAAGTAATCAGGTGTGGCGGTGCCGATACCGACGTTGCCAGTGGCGAGCACACGAACGCGCTCGGTGGCATCGGTGCCAAAGACGAGGTCTTGTGCATCGCCCGTACCGAGGTAGTTGTTCGCCGGGTCGGTGCCGAGGTTGCCCTCTAGCTTCCAGCCGATAAAGGTGTCGATCACCCAGTCATTCACGCCAGTGTCCCAGCGAATGAAATCATCGGGATTCGTGCCATCAGCAAGGCGAACACTGTCGCCGGGTGTGCCGTTGCCGATAATGACGCGGTCTTCTGTGATGGCGCCAGGGGTCAAGCGGCCGGGGGTCCACTCACCGCCCACTGGGTCCCAGGTCAGCACAGAATCTGTGGCTGTCAGTCCAGCGGCCACGCCACCCTGTGGCAGCGCGATATCCAGGCCGGTTACGGTGATGCCGCGCAGGCCGTTGTAGTTGCCATTCACCCAATTGGTGCCGTCCCAGGTCAATACGGGGGTGGCCGGGGCACCTGCTAAAATGTCGAGTGGATTGGCTGCGGTGCCATCACCCGTGAGAGGTGCGTTGGCAACCACGCTATTAAATGGTGCTTGCGGCTCCCAGGTGGCACCATCCCAAACGATAATGTCGCCAGCGTTGGGCACGGCGCCGTCGTCATTGAAGCCGATCTCGCCAGTTGTGTTGTCAACGGTGATGTACGCATCGGCGGGGATGTAGTTACCTGTTAACGGGTTGGCAGCAGAACCATCACCCACGATCGTCACGCCATCGGCGTTCACCGTACCGGCCGCAGGTGCTTGAGGTGCCCATCGGTTATTCGCAGCATCCCAGACCAGCACGTTGCCATCTGCTAAAGCAGCGGCACCGTCGATGTTGAAGTCGATGGTGCCGGCGGCGTTGTCAATGGCTAGGTAATCAGGTGTGCCGGTGGTGTAG
>CAZTEZ010000484.1:1327-2231 GCA_964611815.1 uncultured Bacteroidia bacterium
TTCAACGTCGGTGCAGCCCCCAACTCCCAACGGTTGTTCAGGGTGTTCCAGACCAGAATCTCGCCATCGGCAGGTGCTGTCGTGGCGTCAACGTTGAAGCTGATTTCACCATTCAGATTGTCCACCGTCAGGTAGTTGGGCGTGGGGGTCGAGTAATCGGCGCTCAGCGGGTTGGCAGCCGAGCCATCGCCAATCACCGTAACGCCATCTGTGACAATCGTAGGTGTGGCCGGCGCTTGCACGACCCAGGTGTTGCCATCCCAAACGAGCACGTCGCCGTTGGCGGCACCCGCACCCGAAAAGGCCGGGATGGTACCGACCAGCCCGTTGCCATCGCGCCCAAGCACTTCGTAGCCCGGGGCGAGCACGTTGGTGTTTTCAATGATGGCGTCGCCGCGCACATCAAGCGTTGCGTTGGGCGTGGCGGTGTTGGCACCGTCACCTACAACAACGCCTTGCTGGGCCAGCAGGGCGATGGGAGAACAGAAAAAGAGCACGACGGCTGTTGGAACGACATGCCGTAGTAGTAAGCGTTGAATTGTGGACATAACTGAATTAGAAGCAGTTTGAATGATTGGATGTGTGTTGACTAGGGTGTGTATCGTGGTGCTAGCGAATGTATAGGGGTGCTAGCGTGTAATCAATAGCTTGAGCGTCGCCTGACTGCCGGCGCTTTCCAGCTGCAGGGCATAGAGCCCGGCGCTGAGTTCTGGCAGCTTGAGCGTTTGGGTTTGGTCGCCGGGCTGCAGTTGCAACTCGCGGGTCAAGATCGCGCGGCCGTCGAGCGTGAGTAGTCGCAGGCGCAGACCTTGCGCGCGCAGGGCCGAGATGTCCAGTTGCAACTCCCCGCCGGAAACCGCCGGGTTCGGGTAGGCCTGAATGCTCAAACCACTGAGTAGTTCAG
>CAZTEZ010000485.1:0-2225 GCA_964611815.1 uncultured Bacteroidia bacterium
GGCAGTGCGCCGCTAAGTGTGAAAGACGAGCTGGCACGCATTGAAGCCACCAGTTCGGCGATTATCGCCCGTTTTCCGGAGGCGATCATCAGCATCGACACCTTCCAGCCCGACGTTGCGGAGCGCATGCTGGAGCTGGGCGCGCATATTATCAACGACGTGTATGCGGGCCGTTTTCTTGGCCATGACGACCGACGCATGTTTGAGCTGGCGAAGCAGTATTCCGCACCGCTGATGCTCATGCACATGCAGAACACACCGGCAACGATGCAACAGGCGCCAACTTACGAAGATGTTGTCGGTGAGGTGTATCAGTTTTTCATCGAGCGACTGCGCATCGCGCGAGAAGTCGACGTGCACGACATCGTGATGGACCCGGGCTTTGGCTTCGGCAAAACGCTTGAGCACAACCTGACGCTGCTACGCGATTTCGCACAATTCACCGAGCTGGGTCATCCGCTGCTGGCGGGCATCAGTCGGAAGTCGATGCTGACGAAGCTTTTCGACACCGACGAGCGCGCGGCCACTCTACCCGGCCAAACGGCGATGCACTTGCATCTGCTGCAATCTGGCGCACGCATTTTGCGGGTACACGACGTTGCAGCCGCCAAACAGGCCGTGGATGTGTGGGAAGTGTTATCTTGAGGCGATAATCAGCTATCAAGCTTGTCATCCCGAGCCTGTCGAGGGATCTAGTTCTACTTCATACACGATTAGATGCCTCGACAAGCTCGGCATGACAGCAGTCTCTTCACCATAAAATGACCCTCTTCGAGATCGGTTTTGTGTCCGTCCGCCTGATCGACCTGCTGGATATCCTGCTGGTGGGGCTACTGATCTTTAGCCTGCAGCGGCTGTTCAAGCGAGGGTTTTTCCTGCAGCTGCTCCTGGCATTTCTGGGGCTGATCCTGATCTGGCGCACGGTTGAACTACTGGATATGGAACTGCTGTCGGCGATTTTCCGCGAAGTCGCGCGCTACGGTGCACTCGGCGTGCTGATTTTATTTGCACCGCAAATCCGACGGGGATTGGCGCAAATCGAATTCGGCCGCAACCCGCTGATGGAGCGCTTCCGAAGACAACTGACCGGCACAGCGACCTCGGAAGCCACCGAGCAGCAGATCATCAGCGCCGTGACCTACCTCGCCGACAACCGCACAGGTGCCATCATCGTGCTCATGGGCGACAACGAACTGCAAAAGGTGCGCAGCTCCGGCGATAGCATCCAGGCGGAAGTCTCGAAGCGCCTGCTGGAGTCGATCTTCAACATCCGATCGCCTTTACACGATGGCGCGGTGCTGATTAAAGACAACAAGATTCTTGCAGCGCGTTGTGTACTGCCCATTTCTGACGACCCCGACATCCCGCCCGAATTGGGCCTGCGCCACCGCTCGGCGCTGGGTGTCAGCGAAATCTCGGATGCGCTGGCCATCATCGTCTCCGAAGAAACAGGCAAGGTGTCAGTGGCAGAGGGCGGTCGCCTGAAGCGCAACCTGTCCGAAGAAGAGCTGAAGCAGTTCCTGAAAGGGCGGCGAGAGACGGCCTGATTGTTTGGAACCAGGATTAGCTAGATTGAAGACCGGATTTACAGTATAGAAGCACCGCACCTACTGAGAGCCGTCCTTGGCGCGAAGAACCGACACTTTACTTTTCCTGCGAAATAGAACGAGTAGGTCCTTCGGCTGCGCTTCTAGATGTAAGCTAGGCCATTCAGTTAGGGCTGCTCAATCCGTCGTATCCTCCACGCACACCACACTGAGCGTGCGGCGAATCACGCGCGTGGGGTCACTGGAATCTACCTGCACCGAACCCGACTGCGACTTCCACTCTTCCAGCTCATCGTCGCAGTAGCGCGCCTGGCTTTCAAAGACATCCGCATCGAAGGTGCGGCCGTTGACTACGGTCGTTTCCGTGACGGTGCATTGTTCACACTCGCGCTCACAGGCAGCGTTCAAGCCTCCTAAAAGCAACAGGAAGATGATGACTCGTAGTTTCATACTGCAATAACGTAAAAAGTTGGGCTTGCTTATGCCCATTTCAACGCGCGGCTCACGGCCTCTTTCCAGCGGGTGCGCAGGCGCTCGCGGTCAGTGCTCCCCATGCTCGGTGAAAACTCCGTCTGCGTTTTACGCAGCGAGGCGATCTCTTCGATACTTGAAAACAGTCCGGCCCCCAAGCCCGCCATCGCCGCAGCGCCCCAGGCCGTGGATTCCGTGTTTTTCGGG
>CAZTEZ010000486.1:0-2222 GCA_964611815.1 uncultured Bacteroidia bacterium
CGGCACGTCGTCGTCCATACGCCAGGCCGAGGAGTTGTCGATCACGCGCGTGCCGACTTCCGTGAACTTGGGTGCCCATTCGCGGCTGGTGCCTCCCCCTGCCGAAAACAGCGCCACATCCGGCCGCGCTGCAATGGCCGCTTCCATGTCCACGACCGTATAATCGCGGCCTTTGAACGTAATGATCTGCCCGACGGACTTCGCACTGGCTACCGGAATCAGTTCCGTAACCGGGAAATCGTACTGGGTTAGCACTTTCAGCATTTCGCGACCAACCAGGCCGGTCGCGCCTACAACGGCGAGTTTCATGAGGTGTTGGGTTGTTCTTGAGCTACAAAGTTACGGAAAGCAACACGGATGTTGGGGGGCGGACATCATTCAGTTGTGAATTCCTGAACAGCGTGAAGGATCTTAGTACACTGGGGTGCAGCTGACAAGCGTGCTGAGGCCCTTCCCATTCGGCTACGCACCGGGCTGCTGCTCAGACCCTTCACTGCGTTCAGGGACTCACTCTTGCTCTTCTCGAATGATCCACTTTACAATCGCGCCAACAAATCCGTCTTCTTGTTCTCGTACTCCGTTAGCGAAATTTTGCCCAGCTGAAAACGCTCGTGCAGTTGGTCGATGGTCTTCATGACTTCATCGCGCAGCTCCAACCATTTAATTTGCTCGGGGTCGAAGTCGGAGTAGTCTTTTTCCTCCTCCAGCAAGTCATCGCCTTTAGGGGCGTAAACCACACGGTCGAGCGCGCGGGTGAGCATCTCGGCAGCCTCCGGGCTTTCGGTTTTGATTTGCAAGACACGTGATTGCCCGGCAGCGTTCACCGTGAGCTGCACAATGCGTTCGCTGCTCGTCACCGACTTCAGCTCTTCCAGCGGAAATTCGCCCTCAGTCGTGTAGGCCATCGTGGCCGTGAATGCATGCACGCCACCGCGCAGCATGTTGCCGTAATCGCAGACGCCCAAAATGGCCGAGGGCGTCGGGATGTCTTTGTACGCACTGAGCGCCCGGCCCTGCTTGCCACCCGGTATTTCTTTGCCGCCATACAGCCCATGCTTGGGCGCGGTGGGGAAACCTTCGTTCAGAATATCGCTGAAGTCTTTCATATAAAAGCGGTTGAGCTGGATTTGAATCTACGAAATTAAAACCGCCGACCTTTCCAGTCGACCTTCCCGGGCAGCAAAAAGTAGATGCCCAGGGTGAGTACTTCCAGCGGGTAGTAGATGAGGTAGAGCGGATAGAAGCGCATTAAATCGATTCGCTGCACCCGAGCTGCGGCAGCGCCAAGGAGTAGGCCATCGGTCAGCGCTTTTGCGCCAAAACTCAGCCCCACCACCGGCCAACTGCACAAGAAGAGGCCCCAAATCAGCAATGGCAACAGCCCTGCCTGAAACCCGAAGAGCGCCACGGCATACCACGGCCCTTTCGAGCCACCCTTGAACCAGCGCTTGCGTTGGTGGAAGAACGTGCGGAGGTCATAAATTGGCTTGGAATAGGCGCGCAATTCCGGTAGGTGTAGCCACTTGAACCGCCCGCCGACTCGGTGGAGGCGCTCGAAGAGGATATAGTCTTCGGTGATCGAAAACGGGATGCTGGCATAGCCGCCGATGCGGTCGTACCAATCGCGCCGGATGCCCATGTTGTTGCCCACGGCCGTAATCGGCAGCCCCGCACGGGTGAAAGCCACGATGGTGGCCGTGCCCATTAGCCAGTCGAGCGTTTGAAGTTTGTGGAATAAGCGTGGCCCCCTCACGAGTGTCGTGCCCGAGCACATCTCGGCCTCGCCGCTCGAAAGCACGCCCGCCATCTGAGCCACCCAACCCGATGGGTGCTGGATGTCGGCATCCGTGAATAGCAGCACCTCGCAGTTGTCGGGAATCGACGCACTGAGCACCGCCAGCACATTGTGCTTGCCGTGCAGACCATCGAGCTGTCGGTCGATGCGGTGGTACTGTAGGTGCGCATGCTCGGCAGCATAGCGCTGAATAATTTCAGGCGTCGCATCCTCAGAGCCATCGTCGCCCACAAGCAACGTCAAATGATCGGTGGGGTAGTCTTGCGCGAGGAGCGAGTCGAGGGTGTCGGCGATTTTGTCCGCTTCATTGCGAGCGGCCAGCAACAGACAGACGTGCGGCTGGGTGTTCGGCGGGGCAATCGATTGCGGTTTGAAATACGGCAACACCTGTAGCAACTGCCCTGCGGCATATAGCGCTGCGTACCCC
>CAZTEZ010000487.1:0-2221 GCA_964611815.1 uncultured Bacteroidia bacterium
AGATGATCCAACGTATGGCGGCACCAGAACGGCTTCGGTCGGTAGCCGTCGGTCAGGCACTTCGTGGGTTGGCGCGCTGGATTTAAGCGGCAACCTGTGGGAGTGGACAAGCTCTTGGTATCAGGACTATCCTTATGACGACGACCATGAGAGTAATAGTGATACTAGCAGTGGGCGCGTGTTGCGCGGCGGCTCGTTCGACCTTGCAGCGGTCAACCTGCGGTCTGCCGATCGCGACGGGCGCGGCCCCGGTTTCGACCTCAACATCAACGGGTTTCGTTGTGCCCGCTCTTATTAATAGCTCTGATACTCTGTTTTCTGGTCTCTGTTTTCTGAGGCGGCGCAGCCGCCCCTGTTCCCGCCGTCAGGCGGGTCAAATTTAAAAAATCGGGGTGTTTATGAAGACATACAAGAATCTCTATCCGCAAATCACCAATTTTGGCAACCTGTACGACGCATGGCGCAAGGCACGCCGTGGCAAGCGTTATAAGCCTGCCGCTTCAGCCTTTGAGTTCAATCTCGATGCCGAACTGCTGGCGCTGCATCAGGAACTGCGCGACGAAAGCTGGCAGCCCGGCGGTTTTCGCAGTTTTACCATCCACGAACCCAAGCGCCGCAAGATTTCCGCTGCACCCTATCGAGATCGTGTGGTACATCATGCGCTGGTGCGTGTTATCGAGCCAATTTACGAGCGCAAATTCATCGACGACAGCTACGCCAACCGGGTCGGTAAGGGCACGCACAAGGCGTTAGACCGCTGCACGCAGTACATGCGCCGTTATAAGTATGTGCTTCAATGTGATGTACAGCAGTTCTTCCCGGCGGTAGATCATCAGGTTTTGAAGCGTATTCTGGCAAAGACAATTGCCGGTCAACCCACGTTACACCTTTGCGAAAAGATCATCGACAGCGGGGTAGGTGTGCTGGCCGAAGAATACGATATGCGCTGGTTCCCCAATGATGACCTGTTCGCTGCGGTCCGTCCGCGTGGTTTGCCGATCGGCAATCTTACATCGCAGTTCTGGGCGAATGTCTACATGAATGAGTTAGACCAATTCGTCAAACATACCTTGCGCTGTAAGGGCTATGTCCGCTATGTGGACGATTTTCTGCTTTTTGCAGATGACAAGGTTACGCTGCATCAGTGGCGTGACGAGATTATCGCGTTTCTAGCGGGTCTACGCCTCACGATTCACGAGAACCGCGCCCAACCCAAGCCAGTTGAACGCGGCATTCCATTTTTAGGCTTCACCGTCTATCCTGACCACCGGCGGTTGAAACGCAGCAAGGGTATTTCGTATCGGCGTCACCTCAAGACGCTCTGGCGGTGCTATCATGCGGGCGAAATCACCCGTGAGCAGGGGAAGGCTAGTGTCTATGCGTGGCTGGGGCATGTGCAGCATGGCGATACTTATGGCTTGCAGCGTAAACTGTTTCGTGAACTCGTTGCGTGATGGCCGAGCAGTCGCCGATTTTTGTCAAAACTGAGGCGTTTATGCTGTGGATGCTGCACCATGTCAAGCAGTTTCCGCGTGAAGAACGGTTTCGCCTGACAGCCCGAATTGAGCAAGTGATGTTCACCTTTCACGAGAGCTTGATTTACGCGGCCAAGACAAAGGAAACCGCTCACTATCTGCGGAAAGCCGATGCTGAGTTCGATATGCTGCGAACCTATCTGCGATTTGCGCTGGAACTCAAATACACCACACCCGACCAGTATCAGTACATTGCCGAACAGATGACGGAAATCGGCAGGCTGCTTGGCGGGTGGTTGAAAAAGGCTTAGCACAAAGCCATCTGCTTTGTTTAAGTGGGGACACCGGGGAGCGCGCGTGTTGCGCGGCGGCTCGTTCAACAATACAACGAACAACCTGCGGTCTGCCAATCGCAACAGGAACAACCCCGATAACGACAACAACAACAACGGGTTTCGTTGTGCCCGACCTTGTGCCCATGCTGAGAGTCGTATGTTTACGGATATGCGGGCGGCATAAGAGTGCCGGATGTTCCCGTCCACACAAGCGGACAAATACAAAAGAGCGCCGTCTGTTCTGGTAGCCTCCGGGTGAAAGTTCAAGCGGCGCATTCAATTAGCGTTCGAGTTGTATGGCAAAGCGGTAGCTACCCACCTGAAGCGCGGCGTAGGGTTCGTCGGCCCGATACCAGACCAACGTTAGGTCTACCGCCTGCTCCGGTAGCAGCGTGAAGGGCTGCAAGCCTT
>CAZTEZ010000488.1:0-2212 GCA_964611815.1 uncultured Bacteroidia bacterium
CACGATGTACACATCGTCGTTGTCGTTGAGGCTGTTTGCCAGCGCGTTGAGTTCGTGCACGCCGTCGATGATGCCGAGCTGTTCGAGCCACTGAATACTGGCCCCTGCACTGAAAATAGCGCCTTCCAGGGCGTAGTTACGTTCGGTGCCGATTTCCCAGGCGAGTGTGGTCAGCAGCTTGTGCGTAGACGATACGGGCTTGTTGCCGATGTTCATCAGAATGAAGCAGCCCGTGCCGTAGGTGTTTTTAACCATGCCGGGTTTGAAACAGGCTTGCCCGAAAGCTGCCGACTGCTGGTCGCCAATGATGCCGTGAATCGGGATGCGGCGGTCGCCAAAGCGCTCAGTGACCCCGAAAATCGAGTCGCTGGGATGCACTTCTGGCAGAATCGACCGATTCAGCCCGAAGACCTCCAGCAGCTTGTCGTCCCACTGGCAGGAGTTGATGTCGAACAGCAACGTGCGCGAGGCGTTGGTGGCATCTGTGGCGTGCATGCGGCCGTCGGTGAGGTGCCAGAGCAGCCAGCTGTCGATGGTGCCGAAGCGCAGGCGGCCGGCTTCGAACAGCTTCTGCGCGTCCGGCACTTTGTCGAGTATCCAGTTGATTTTCGTCGCCGAGAAGTACGCATCGGGCAGCAAGCCGGTTTTCTCGCGAATCAGACCCGCGTGTTCGCTCTCTTTCAGTTCGTTGCAGCGCTTGGCGGTGCGGCGGTCTTGCCATACGATGGCGTTGTAGACCGCGCGGCCGGTGTCGGCGTCCCAGCAGACGGTCGTCTCGCGCTGGTTGGTGATGCCGATGGCCATCAAATCTTTCAGCTTGATGCCCGATGCCTCCAGGGCTTCGTCGGCAGCGGCGAACTGTGCATCGAGGATTTCGTGTGGGTCGTGCTCCACCCAGCCGGGCTTGGGGTAAAATTGCTCGAACTGACGCGCGGCCTGGGCGATCATTTCGCCACGCTCATTGAACACAATGGCACGCGCAGATGACGTGCCTTCATCTAGGGCTAAAAGGTAGGGCATTCCCAAATATAACAATTTTAAAGTGGGCCTATCTTTAGAGATAGCGCAATTTCGTTACGTTTAAATCAGCCTTCACGCTCGTGTTTCAGCAGATCTGCTATCGATGTTTACACGCAGTTAATGCCCTAAGTACACTGCCCCCAAGACAAATTGTGTTATATTAGCAAATGCGCAAAACGCAAAATCTCCAAACCTTTTTATGAAACTGTTATTAGTCGGCTGCGGCAATATGCTCGGTGCGATGTTGCACCGTTGGGTAGGCCACAGCTCCATCTCCCACATTGATGTGATTACCTTGACCGGCAAGCGCGAGTGCGAATACGAACCGCACCCCACCTTGCACTTCACCACCAACTGGGCTGAGATCAGCGACGACTACGATATGGCTATCGTCGGCGTTAAACCGCAGTCGCTGCCTGAAACGCTGCCGGTGCTCAAGCCGCATCTAAAAGGACAGACATTGGTCGTTTCAATCGCAGCCGGTACCAAAATGAGCTACTTCGAAGACGTGCTTGGCGACCACCCGGTCGTGCGTACGATGCCCAACCTGCCCTCCAAGATCGGCATGGGACTGACCTCGATGGTGGCCTCCGAGAAAGTCAGCGACCGCCAGCGCCAGCAAGTAGAGCGCCTGTTTGACGTGCTCGGCGATGTGATCTGGACGGACGACGAAACCAAAATGGACGCCCTGACGGCCATTGCCGGTAGTGGTCCAGGTTTCGTGTTCTTGATAATGGACTACTTCTACCACGCCGCGACAGATTTGGGCGTGGAGCCAGACATGGCGAAACAGATGGTGATCCAGACGTTCAAAGGCAGCGCGCAATTCGCCGCCAAGAACAACGACAACAGCCTCGAAAGCCTCCGCGAAGCTGTGACCTCCAAGGGGGGCATGACTGCCGAAGGCATCAAGGTGCTGCAGGAAGACGGCCTCATTGAGCAGATCGTCCAGCGCGCGCTGTTGGCGACTGACAAGCGTGGCCAAGAGCTCGCGGAAGAGCTCGAGCGCAAAAACAAGGCGGCTCTGGCTTAGGCTTGGAGCCCCGGTTTTCTTGATGTTTCGAGCAAACTTTCCGGTACATCCTAAGGGCACAGCCCGAAGGACCTACAATTCTATTTGCACGCTCAGCATCACGAGTAGGTCCTTCGCCGAAGCGGCTCTCTTAGTTTGCGTTCTCTTGAAGTGCTTAAC
>CAZTEZ010000489.1:0-2211 GCA_964611815.1 uncultured Bacteroidia bacterium
AATGTCTTGTAGGGCCATCACCTAAAGTTAAGCAAAAGCGCGGCCAAAGTGCTTTGGCAACACAATCAGTTGTTGTGCAGGCTCGTCAACTGCCAGGTTGTCAGCGATAAATGCGATCAACTCAGCAGGCTGTTCGCGCAAAAATACCCACGGATTCAGCGTGCGTTCCTGAACGTAACCATCCGCAGAGAGCGCCCGCTTGCACTGAATCAGGCTGTTGAAGCCGGGCATGCGCTGCAGATACGCGTTGCTCGTGCGGCGCTCGAGCTGCTCAAGAAACTGCCGATTGCGCTGCAGGTTCGCCTCCACACTGGCGTGCAGATGCGGCTGATCAGGAGTGATATGTGCGCTGATGCTCGCGTGCAGCGCCTCCTGTTGAATGCGAAAATCGCGATAGGCCTTTGAGTCCTGCCAATGCAGCTCGCGCAGGCGGTTGCGCAGCCAGCCCTCCGGCTCTTGTAAACTACTGAGGCTGAGGCCTAAAATTGCCATGCTTTCAGCTGTGGACTCCGGCAGCAAAAAGGCCGATGCGCGCGGCATGAGCAGCGGGAAGAACGTCTCCGTTTGTTCAAAAACCGCTTTCAGTTGCAGCCAATAGCTGATCTCCCCCCACCCGCCTACATAGACCAGATTCGGCAGCAGACGTTCTTGGTAAAGCGTGCGAAGGGCGGCGTTCGGCGAGAACTCCTGCGGCTCGTTTTCAAGGAGTTGCAGAAGCTCATCGGTCGAAAACTGCATATTACCTTTGCGGGTGAAAAAGCCGCCGAGCTCTCTGAAGAGTTGCTCGCGGAAGCCGTCGCGTAACAAAAACAGATTTTCGTCACCTGGTTTGAGCTGCATGGGGTAACCAGCAGCTTTTAGCTTCTCAGACTGCTCTGCGATGGCCTCACCCAGTCCCTGCTCGATTTCAAGCTTTGCAATGGGGCGAAACGCGCTTTTCAGCTCAGGGTCGTCTGCGTCAATGATCACCAGCCCATATTCGCCTAACCACTTGTACCACAGGTCTCTAAAAGCGTCGCCGAACGTCTGTCCCTCGCGGAAAATCGCTAGCAACTCGTCGGGCGCATCCAGCTCTTCGATGGCTGCTGTGATCACATGCCGACCAACAGCACCTGTGAATTCTTGCTCGTAACGCACCGCATCCGGATAGCTCAACCAGGTGTGATTCAGCTCGTTGCGGTCGTGGTCTTCGGTGGCATTCCAGAACACCGGCACGAAATCGTAGTCGGGCAACTGGTCTTTGTATTGCAGGGTCAACTTGATGGCAGTCAGCGCCTTGTAGAGGTTGTACAATGGCCCGCCAAACAGCGCGGGCTGCTGACCGGTGGTGATGGTGAAAGTCGTCTGGTTTGCCAGCAGTTGAATGTTGTCGCTCACCGCTGCTGGCACATCCAAGCCCTCATGTTGCCGCTTCAACGCATTGACCATCAGTGCTCTATCGACTGGATAATTCTCGCGTGCAGCTACCAACTCCTGCGGCAAGACGTGCAAATCGTGCGCGTAAAACGGGCGAAGGTTGGGGTCGCCAGACCAGTAATCGGCACGAATCGAACGGTTCAATTGGACGGTGATTTAGACGTTTGCAGGCGCATGAGCAACACGTCGAGCACGAAAAAGATTGCGCCGAGCACAATGAATGTTATCACCATGAACGTCGGCTGCCACAGAATGAGCCCGCCGAGTATCCCCAGAAAGCCGCCAAGGTACTGGATATAAAGCAGTTGCTGATTCGTGGCGTTCCACAGCATTTCCTCCATTTTGCCTTCGTCAAAGCGCGTGAGCTGCGAGCGCAGGAGCTTGTAGATGTCCATCTGGTCGATCATCTCGTGCAAGGCGTGGGCCATGGCCTGCTCCAATGTATCGCTCTGGTCTTCAAGGCGCTCATGTAAGCTGGTGCCGATTTTGCCCTGCTTGGCCATGAACTCCTGCACGATATCCGGGATGCGCTGCAGCGTGCGGTCGAGCGTGTTGCGGCTGCCACTGACGAGCAGCCCCAGCGTTTTCTCGCGCATACCGGCGTTCTTGCCCCGCCTGAGCTGGTTTTCAACTTCCAGAATCAGCCGCCGGCGGGTGGTGGGGTCGTCAAAATAACCGTGCAGCATTTCGCCGATCAGCGAGCGGATGTCTTCCTGAAACTCCTCATCCTCAAACAGATGCTTCACCCCGCTTTGCAGATTTGCGCTCAGTTTTTCAATGACGGCCGCTTCATGC
>CAZTEZ010000490.1:0-2201 GCA_964611815.1 uncultured Bacteroidia bacterium
CGCCATGGGCCGAGCGGCGGTACCCAGCGGGGCCAGCACCGGCACCCACGAGGCCGTAGAACTGCGCGACGGCGATAAGGACCGCTACAACGGCAAGGGCGTGATCAAAGCCGTGGAGTTTGTGAACACCGAGATTCGCGAAGCACTGCTCGGGCACGACGCCACCCAGCAGAAGATCATCGATCAGACGATGATCGCCCTCGACGGCACGGATAACAAGTCGCGCATCGGCGCTAATGCTATCCTTGGCACCTCGCTGGCGGTGGCCAAAGCCGCTGCCATGACCGCCAACCTGCCCCTGTATCAGTACATCGGCGGGCCGCTGGCCACCACGCTGCCCGTACCGATGATGAACATCCTGAATGGTGGCGAGCACGCCGACAACGACATCGACATTCAGGAATTCATGGTGATGCCCGTGAAAGCCAACAGCTTTGCCCACGCCCTGCGTATGGGGACGGAAGTCTTTCACACCCTGAAAAAAGTACTCCAAGACAAAGGCTACACCACGAACGTCGGCGACGAAGGCGGCTTCGCACCCGGTTTGGGTTCGAACCAGGAGGCCATCGAAGTGGTGTTGAAAGCGATTGAGAAGGCCGGCTACACGCCCGGTGAGGAGATGTTCATTGCGCTGGATGCGGCAAGTACAGAGTTCCATAAAGACGGTAAATACAAAATCGACGGCGCGCAAAAATCCGCTGAAGAGCTTGTCGACTTTTGGAAAGGCTGGTGCGCGAAGTACCCGATTGTTTCCATCGAAGACGGACTGGCTGAAGACGACTGGGCGGGCTGGCAGCACCTGACCACAGAGCTGGGAGATAAAGTACAACTCGTTGGCGATGACCTGTTCGTGACTAACCCGACTCGCCTACAGCGCGGCATCGAGGAAAAGGCTGCGAACAGCATCCTTGTTAAGGTGAACCAAATCGGTTCGCTTTCTGAAACCATTGAAGCGGTCCGCTTGGCGACGCGTAACGGCTTCACGAGCGTCATGAGCCACCGCAGCGGCGAAACCGAAGACACGACCATCGCTGACCTGTCTGTGGCACTCGATTGCGGACAGATCAAGACCGGTTCGGCTTCTCGCAGCGACCGCATCGCGAAGTACAACCAACTCCTGCGTATCGAAGAGTCGCTAGGCGATGCCGCAGTGTACGGTGGTGGGCGCTTCCCCTACCTACCCTAATCCGGTTTTCTGACAATACTGAGGAGAAAACGTCTTTGCAATAGCTGTAGAGACGTTTTTTATGTAAGTGATTTACTGAACAATTACATTTTGAGTTACACCTAGTGTAAATGCTTAAGTATATAGGCGCATACCCAGTTGTGCCTTGCATAGCACTCAAATTTACTGAAGGATCGGCCGCAAAAAACAAACGCAAATTGTCGTATATATTTACTAATCAGCGGTTTAATGTACTTTTTCAGATTATCTTCCCTTTGTTGGCCGTAGCTTCAATAGGGAACGCACAGTAGCCCCACAGTCGTTCTTACATCACAATCGATAACCTCATCAACTAGAACTATGAACACGCTCACTAAAGCCGCAACTAACGAATACGCTTCTTTGGAGTTGCACAAAACCTACGATCACGCTGAGTTGTACCTCGTCCCAGGCACAACAACAGCAGTACTTAAAGCTACAAAGCACTTTATTCCACAAAATGCTTTCGAGGCGCTCTTCACTAAGCTCTCTGAACCGCTAAAAGCCAACAACATCGATAAACTGGTATTCGACAAGCGCAACTTGACAGTCTTCAGCCAGCCGTCAATGGAATGGTACTACACAAGCTGGAAAGGTCAAATGGCCGAAGCCGGTTTGACAAAACACCGCAAGATGTTGCCGCAAGACCGCCTTTTCCGCACAAGTGTCGAAATTGGACGTCAAAACATCCGCGCGAAGCATCCACACATTGCTGCGCATGACTTAGACATCCAATACATGGATACGCTAGAGATGGCGATCGAAAAGTAAGTTGATGAAACTCGAACGCACAGTCAATTGTGAGGTTTTGATAACCTCCTGATCAACATAACTACCTCCTAATACCTTTACCAATTAGCTCGGCCTTGGCCGGGCTTTTTGGCGTTTAATGGCTTCGCATTTCGTAAATTGATTTGACCTTACTGCTTTCGGATGCCAAGACATTGTAATGCCCCCCAAAATTTAGACAGCCCCATAAGAAAACCTGAGAACGAAA
>CAZTEZ010000491.1:0-2200 GCA_964611815.1 uncultured Bacteroidia bacterium
GTGCCTCGCCGCCGATGCCTCGCGACCGGCCTACGCCAGCGACGGCGACTACTTCTCGAAGCCCCAGCGCGAAGACATCGTCCGCGCCGCCTATCAGCTGATGCACGAGTTTGACCCCCGCGCCTTTCCGGAGTTGCTGTAACGTTTGCACGTCATCTGACGTTTAAAGGGTATGGGTAAGACACGCAAAATCAGTCTGGAAGAAGCCAAGGCACAGTTCGAGGAGCTGCTCGAGGAGCTGCTATCAGGAAAATCGATTCGCATCACTAAAGAAGGCGAGCAGCCACTTGAATTACGCCTTGAGGATTTAGAATTGGCGAAACAAACTAAAAAGCCCGTGAAAAAGGTCATATTTGGGAGGTTTACAGGAAAAACCCGAATCCCAACTGACGAAGAATGGGCCGAAATGGATCATGAAATAGAAAGGGATTTTGAGGAAAGTGAGCTTTTTCCAGAATGAAAATCTTGCTTGATAGTCATGTATATTTGTGGGTGGCTGACCAACGGTTCAATCACAAATTGTCGAAAGAACTGAAGGAGATGATCGCAGACGGAGACACAGAAGTTTATATCAGCATCGTTAGTACATGGGAGCTTACAATCAAGTTGCAAAAGCATCGTAAGACGTTTGAATTTGATAAAGCGCTATTACATGTTGACGCGTATTTTCCTTTTGAGATTTTAACTGTCACTGCAGATCATGTTCAACAGCTTCTCACTCTCGACGCCGACCCCGCCAAGCCTATCCACCGCGACCCCTTCGACCGCATCATGCTAGCGCAGGCTATGGACGAGGGCCTGACGTTCGTCACGCACGACAGCCGCTGTTTAAAGTACGAGCATCCAGACTTACGGCTTCAAAATGCATCTTCAGGCTCCATGTAAAAAAGCCGGTGCTGCTGAGTTGACCGCCCTCGCATCTGCGTTGTATCTTCACGTATGGAACGCCCGCTCAGTCTTGAACAGCTTCAGGAGTACGCTCCGCAGATTCGCCGCGACATCCTGCGCATGACTCACGCCGTGAACAGCGGCCACCCTGGCGGCTCGCTCGGGTGCGTGGAGTACTTCCTCGCGCTCTTCGGGCATTTCATGCAGTACGACCCGACGAACTTCAGCGTCGAAGACACCGGCGAAGACCTGTTTTTCCTGTCCAACGGGCACATCACACCGGTTTACTATAGCATCCTCTGCCGTTTCGGCTACTTCCCGACCGACGAACTACACACCTTCCGCAAGCTCGACAGCCGTCTACAAGGCCACCCCACCACCCACGAGGGGCTGCCCGGCGTGCGCGTGGCAACGGGTTCGCTCGGGCAGGGGCTAAGCGTCTCGATTGGCGCTGCTTTGGCGAAAAAGCTGAATAACGACCCGCACACCGTCTACACCCTCACCGGCGACGGTGAGCTGCAGGAGGGCCAGATCTGGGAGGCGGCCAATTTCGCTGCCCACCACAAAGTGGACAACCTGATCGTGACGGTCGACCTCAACTACAAGCAGATCGACGGCGACACCCGCGACGTGATGAACACCATGCCGCTGCGCGAAAAGTTCGAGGCCTTCGGCTGGCAGGTGCTCGAAATCGACAACGGTAACGACCAGCAGCAGGTCATCGACGGCATTTACGCAGCCCGCGAGCACCTGGGCCAGGGCAAGCCGATCATCATTTTGATGACCACCGAAATGGGTAGCGGCATCGATTACATGGCTGGCACCCACGCCTACCATGGCGTGGCCCCCAACGATGACGAACTTGAGCGCGGGCTCGCCCAGCAACCCGAAACCCTCGGCGATTACTAGACCTCTTCTGTCCCTACCCAAACATGAAGACCTACGACAACACCGGCAACAAGGATACCCGCTCTGGCTATGGCGCGGCGCTTACGGAGCTCGGCCAGCGCAATAACAAAATCGTCGGGCTGTGCGCCGACCTCACGGGTTCGCTGAAAATGGGCGATTTCAAGCAGCAGTTTCCCGAGCGCTTTTTCCAAGCGGGCATCGCCGAGGCGAACATGATGAGCGTGGCGGCGGGGCTGACCATCGGCGGGTACATCCCGTTTGCGGCGACCTTCGCGAACTTCGCCACCGGCCGGGTGTACGATCAGATTCGCCAGTCGATCGCTTACTCGAACAAAAACGTGAAGATCTGCGCCTCACACGCGGGCCTCACACTGGGGCAAGACGGCGCGACGCACCAGATTCT
>CAZTEZ010000492.1:0-2187 GCA_964611815.1 uncultured Bacteroidia bacterium
CGCACTGGAGCTCGCCCGCCACACCCGCAAAGACCTGACCGACAACGTCCGTGGTTGGCTACGGCTGTGCTACACCGGCGAGCTGAAAGGTATTCAGGCGATGGCGCAGGACTTCAACCGCAAATCTAAAGAGGAGCAACAGGTGTTCATTCAGGTCGCGCTGAATAGCATTCGTAACGCGGCACTGCACTTGTGGTCGGCCACCGACATCGCCCTCGAATCGCCCACCGATGCGCAGTTCAGTGCCAACTTCCACAAAGTGTTCAGCGGCGATAGCATCGCCCGGGCCGTGCAGGCCCTCGAAGATGCGGAGTTCCACCTCCGCCGCAACGCCAACGCCACGATGGTCTTCACGGCCCTGAGCCTGCGTCTGCACCGCGCTATGAAGAAGTTGCGTGAGCCGGTGTAGGGTTTAGAACCAGGATTTTCAGGATTAACACAGTCTGTAATTCTGGCCAGTTCTGTTAATTCTGAAAATTCTGGTTCTATTCTTCCCGGTTCCTGGATTTCAGCGCTCGCATCAGCCGGATGCCCGGCACGCTGCCGGGGCGGAAGAGCAGCACCGTGATCAGAATCAGGTGCGAGGTGCCCAGCAGGATCATCAGGATCCAGTTGTCGATGTTCCAGTAGGGGTCGGCGAGGTCGAGGTGCAGGTCGCTTTCGGCGCCCAGGTAGATGTTGAGCAGCCAGAGGATGATGGGCTGGCACTGCCCGGCCAGGCAGTCGATCTGCAGGAGCATGAACACCACATAGAGCACATGCGAGGCCGAGGCCCACCACTCGGGCTTCCATCCGTAGGTCTGGCGGCTGAAGATGTGGTGGACAATCAGATGTGTAAAAAACGCGCCGTAGAGCGGAATCCAGGCATCGTCTGCCAGGCCGTCGCCGGGCACCAACGTTCGCAATACGAACGGCACAACGGCAATGGTCAGTGCGATGGTCCAGCGGTATTTGCGAGTGCTTTTTTGCATCCTATTTCACTTCACGACTCTCATTTTACGATAGCTTCCGGGTCGAAGCGCTTTAGGATTTCGCAGAGCAGCCGCGCACAATTGATGGCGTCGTCTTCGCCGCTGTGGGCGCGCCCGGCGAGCTCGATACCGCTGTATTCGGCGGCGGTTTTGAGGCCCAGACCCTGCTGCTGGTTGAAAAACAGGCTGTAGAGCACGCGCACATTCATGTACTGCCGGCTGACCGGCACGTCAATTTTGCGGCGCTCGCATTGCTCGTTGATGATGCGCACGTCGAAGTCGCCCCAGCTGCCCCAGGCCATGCGCCGGCCGTTGTAGCGCTCGCGTAGGATCTGACAGGCGCGTGCGAACTTAACGCCCTTGGCAGCGGCCTCTGGCGTAATGCCCGTGAGCTTCGTGCAGAACTTGCTGACATCCGAGTAGCGCGGCTTCACGATGAAGCTCTCGCTCTTTTTCACCCGCGCATTAGGCACATCGACAAGCGCGACACCAATTTCCAGAATCTCGTTCTCCATGCCCTTGGGCGGCACCCCGCGCCAGCAGGTGGCTTCAATATCGATAACGAGGAATTCTTCGTAGCGTAAAGACATGCGGATGGGTTCAGCAAGTGTTCAGGAGCGCGGCGGTTTGGTTAAAATTAACTCAATTATGATCAACTGCCCTTCTTTCAGACGGGTATCGAGCGAAACGAGTTCATCGGCGGTGGCTTTTCGGATGCGTCCGAGGCGGCGGTCGCGAAACAACTGGCGCTTGATTTGCCCGACACTCTCGCCCACGAGACGCTTGCGGTAGAGCTCTGCATCAATCGGGCTGGGCGAGAGCAAGACGTAGACCCACTCGCGCCCGGTGGTTTCGTTCGCGAAAAACACTCCGTCAGACGGGAAGCGACGTGTGCCAGCCACGCCTACATAACTGGATTGCGCAGTGTCGGCAGGGTAGATGATGTAGGGCAGACCGCCGGCATCGCGCCCGATGATGGTTAAATAAAGCGGTGAGGAGTTGGAGAGCTCCAGGTGAAACTTCATGCCTGGTTTTAGCTCATTATCAAGCTTGTAACGGTCCTCAGCCAGTCGGCTAAAGCTTAAATAGCGCTCAATAGGCGCTGTGCTTAGTCCCAGATTCAACTGCACCTGTGCGGCCTTTTGTTCGGATCGCGCAAGCGGCTGCGGGTAAATCGCGTAGGCTTCCAACACAAAATCGTAGAGGTCCTCGTTTT
>CAZTEZ010000493.1:0-2184 GCA_964611815.1 uncultured Bacteroidia bacterium
GCAGCAGCAACACCGCCGTGGGTCACCGCCGCTGGATTCTGTATTCGCGTGCCAACGAAATGGGACATGGCTCGGTCGACCAGTCGATGGTGCTGTGGGTGATCGGTGGCGCTGCCGAGCCCAGCAGTGTGCCGGAGTACATCGCCTGGCCCCCCAAAGGCTACGTGCCCAAGCAGCACGTCTGGGACCGCTGGTCGTTCGGCATTCCCGGGGCGGACTTTACGAACGCGACGGTTGAAATGACCGGCCCGAACGGCAACGTCAGCCTCAACATCGTCCACGATGGCAACAGCGGCTTCGGCGATCGCACGATCGTCTGGGAGCCCTCGGGCCTGACTTTCCAGAGCAGCTCAGTGGATGTCGACTACAGCGTGCAGATCAGCGGCGTGATGGTCGATGGCGTGGAGCAGGAGTACAACTACACAGTTACCGTGTTTGACCCTGAAACTATACTCGACTAAGTGTTAAATCAGGCGTTTCAGCGCGCGATACTGCCCGTTCGATCGTTCGCGTGCAGCAAGTGCGCATAAGCACCACGATGCAGCGTTATACCAGCAGAAACAGATTCGCTCATATCCATTAGCGTGGTCTATAGCGAGCACAGAAGCCCGAGCCACTGGCTTTGTCTGGCTCAGCTTCTACTCTGTTTCTGCTCAGCCGCCCCCGGTTATGGGGGCGGCTTCTTTTTGCGTTTCACTGCGCTGCGTATGAACTTTGCGCCCATGCACTTCCGCACATTATTGTTCACGCTGCTGGCGGTGGCCTTTGCGCATCTCGCCTTGGCACAGGACACCCTCGTTGTCGCCTACGCGCAAAAGCCTGGCGAAGACACCTACGGCTTCATCGACGGAGAGGGCAACTGGCTCATCCAGCCCGCATACGAGCGCACGTTTAGCTTCAAAGAAAACCGCGCACTGGTGCGCCAAGACAACCGCTACTTTTTCCTGAGACCAGACGGCTCGCGGCTGTCTGACAGCACCTACCTCAAAGCTTGGGATTTTGAGCACGGTCTGGCGCCCGTTCGTCACGGGGGGTATTGGGGCTACATTGATCTGGAGGGCGAGGAAGTCATTCCGCCGAAATTCCGGGAGGTCAAGCGTTTCTCGAAGGAAGGTTACGCGCCCGCCCGAGTGGGTGACGAGTGGGGGCTCATCGACCGCACGGGCGAGTGGTTCGTGCAGCCTGCCTATGGCTACATCCACCCCTACACCGACGGCTATGCCCGCGCGATGGTGGACGGCAAGTGGACGCTCCTGAACGCGCGCGGACTCGAGCAGTTCGGCGCGCGCTACCCCGAGCTCTACTTCGTCAGCAACGGCGCCGCCGAGGCCATGCAAGATTCGATGTGGGGATTAATCACACCTGAGGGTGAGCCGCTGGTGCCCTTCAAGTTTGAGAAATCCGGCGCGATGAGCGAGCGCATGGCCGTGATGTTGCTCGAAACCAAGGGCAAAATGAAGACCTACGAAATCTACGACAGCAATGGCCGACGACGCTTCGTAACTAACGACTACAAAACCATCGGCTGGTTCAACGATGGCCTCGCCCGCGTCAATCGCTTCAGCAAGTGGGGCTACATCAACCAGACGGGCAAGCTCGTCATCCCCGCCCGATATGAGCAGGCCTACGACTTCGACGACGGCCTCGCGCCCGTGCAGTACCATGGCAAATGGGGTTTTATGGATACCGAGGGGAAGCTTACGATCTTCCCGAAATTCGACCGCGTCGGGCGCTTCCAACACGGGCTGTGCCCCGCCAAAGACGGCCGCAAGTGGGGCGTCATCAACCGCGCCGGCGACTGGGTCGTGGAGCCGGAGTTCGATTATATTGCGGGCTTTCAGGTGGTGGTAGAAAATAAAAAAGACTAAAACTTCGAACCAGAATTTTCAGAATTAACTCAATTTTCAGAATTCTGGCCATTCTGTTAATTCTGTGAATTCTGGTTCTAAACTGATTTGATTATGTCCCTCTTCGAAACCTTCTTTCTCAACCAGAACGACTTCGCGGACTCTAAGCAGCCCGTCATCACACTGTTGTACGACCGCCTGCCGATGGACACCGATTTCCGCAAGAACGTCGGGCTGCTCGAGCAATTCGAGCCGCTAAAAGAGCCGCCGGAGCTGAGCGTCGAGCAGATGTGGACGAACACGCACTCGCTGCTCGCGGAGGTACGTTTCGATGGGC
>CAZTEZ010000494.1:0-2172 GCA_964611815.1 uncultured Bacteroidia bacterium
CCACACGGTTTTGTACATGTAGTAGCCCTGCATGGTTGAGAGGTACATATACACCCAAAAACCCGCTCCAAAGAGGATGCTGAGGCCGATCACCCAGTACGCCACACGCGCCCACAACCCGCGCACAAACCGCTGGCGAATGCGCGCGCTAAACGCCCGCTGGAGCGAGGTCGGCTGGTTGGCGTCCCGATCGTAATGCTGTTCTGGCGGTTGATGTGCCATCGCCGAAAGTTACTAGATAATGCGCCAGTTTTCGAATGTTCTGCTAAACTCTGCAACCCGTTTTTGCGTATATTTCAATACGTCTAATCACCAAAAGTCCTTTGAAAACCTTTGCCATGCGCACTACTTTCGTCTCCCTAAGTCTCGTTTTCTTTTTGAGCATCAGCCAATTTGCCCTGGCCGAGTCGCCCACGCCCGCCGTGGTAAAAACCACCGGCATCGTGTTTAAGTTGAGTAACAATTGCGGGCAAAAAGTGAGTGTAGAAGTGAACGGCAAGGCCTTTCAAATTCCGAATGGTGCTTCACACCGCTTCGACTACCCCGCCGGCACGAAAGTGTATAAGCTGGAAAACGGTGCGCGTGGGGCGTTGCTCTACACCATCAGCGCAAGCGATGCCGGCAAGGTGCTACCCGTGTGTAAGTAAACCGCGCAAACGTCAGTGCAATACGTTCGTTCGATTGCAATTTGCTTGGCGGCGCATCATAAACAACGATAATCTGCGTATGTTAGAAGCATGCGATTTGCAGCCCTATTCATAGCGAGCATCCTGTTACCCACGCTGATTTTGGCGCAGGGTTCACCGCGCTTTCAGATTGGCGCCGGGCCTACGGTCAACTGGTTCTACGGCGATTTGCAGCCCGAAGACGAGCGGATTCATCGCCCCTACGCGGGCATGAACATCGCCTTGCAGTTCAACAACCCCAAGTTCATTGGTCCGCAAATCAATGCCGGCTTTGGCAGCTACCGCGTGCAAGACCGCCTGTTCGATCCTGAAATCCCGGCCGGGGAAGACGTTGAGCCCAACACCTTTGCCTCCAGCAACTTCTTCTATCTCGACTTCATGCTGCGCATTCGTCCGCTCAAGCGCCGTCTGTTTCGGCCCCACGGCGGCGTGGGCATCGGGCTGTTCAACTTCAACCCCAAAAACGTGGCTGGTGAAGAGCTCGTAAACCTGCCCGACACCCGCCTGCCACAAGAGGAGTACAACACCACCACTGGCATGCTGCCGCTCAACGTCGGCTTCACGTGGGCCATCAACGACCTGGTGAGTGTGGGCATGGACTACTACCGGCACGTCGTGTTTTCAGACTACCTCGATAACGTCGGTGAGCTGGGCACCCGCAGCGGTGGCGACGGCCTGAACAGCCTGCAAATCATGGTCTACCTCACACCCAGCTACCTCAAGCGGCGGGGGCGCGGCGGACGATGAGCCAAGCCCAGGTGCAATTTGACAGCAGCGCTGCCACAGCATTCTGCAAGCTGCTGGCCGAACGGCCAGCGTTGCTGAAGCAGCCTTCCGATGATTTCCAGCACCAGCTGATGCAAGCGCTGCCCGAGCGCCCAACGGAAGCCTACATCATCGCGCAGGCCTATCGGCATGGCGTAACTGAGCTGCTGAACACCCACCAGACCGCAGAACCCCTTGCAGACGCACTTGCCGAGCCACTCGAAAACGCCTGTGGGATGCAAGCGCCAGCCATTCAGTTTGCCGCAGAAGCCTGGGCGCGCACGCTGCTCGAGACCTTCGGTCAAGATGACCGTCAAGGCGACTTTGAAGAAGAGGCAACGCCGGAGCCTGAACACCCACCCGCGTCTGCTGCCGAGATCGACATCCCCAGCCCCGAGCATCTGCCCAGCGTGGGCGACCGCAAGCGCGTGCCGGACTACCAGCTGCCGGAGGGCTTCGAACTGACGGGCGATCCCTCGCCCGTTGCCGCTCGAACCACCCGTCACGATCGCCACATCATCCGTGAGCATTGAAGACATTGCACATAATTGTTCATCACGAATACAGATAACGGTATTCACGCCTCACACGCCGTGATAACGGTCTCCACACCGATTTCGCAGCGTCTCGAGCGCGTTAGCGTCGACGTGTTATGTATCGATCACGCGAACGGCACCGATCTGGCCCGCCTGCTGGTACTCACAGAGGTAGTTCTCCATCA
>CAZTEZ010000495.1:0-2164 GCA_964611815.1 uncultured Bacteroidia bacterium
GTGCCGTGGTCGTCGTGGCGCGCGGAGATGATGCGTGCGCTGTGCGGCAGCACCGTGAGCGTGGCGCCGATGCCCACCACGCCGGTGTAGAGCCGCTCGAGCGCCGGGGCGTAGACGACCCCCGCCAGCGGCTTGCGGTCCTGGATGATGGCGATGTTCACCGTGAACTCGTCGCGGCGCTTGATGAACTCTTTGGTGCCGTCGAGCGGGTCGACGAGGAAGAATGCATGCCAGTCTTTGCGGGTGGCATAGTCAGCGTGCTCGCCTTCTTCGGAAAGCAGCGGGATATCCGGCGCGAGATTGATCAGGCGATCGGTGATGATGCTGTTGGCGGCGAGGTCGGCCCGGGTGAGCGGCGAGTCGTCGTCTTTGGCCGACACATCGAAGTTGTCCGAGGCGTACACCTCCATGATGGCATCGCCGGCCACGTGGGCGATGTCGATGAGGTCTTGGAGCAGGTCGAGCGCCTGCATGGGGGTTAAGCGCATGGTGTTGAAGGGATTTGAGGGAAGGCGATTGAAGAGGCGGTTTTCAGGGGTGTCTGGTTTTGCGAACACCTGTTTGGGTACAAGCGACCGTCTGCGAGTGCAAAATAGCACAAAGCACAGGAAACGACCGGCCCGATGTGTGCGTTCTAACAGAGAATGAGCCTTTACTGGCCATTTAAGCATACCAAAGCCTGCTTTGCGAGTGAGAAAACATGCTCATCTGCTGATTTAAAGCACTTTAGCCGATAATTTGCCCCAGTCTGGCACGCGCTTTGCTGTATTAACACTTAGATACGCGCAAGTTGCAGGATACTGCTTAACTTAACCACGTTTAGCCACGCTTACAGCTTCGCTTATTGCCTCACCCGCCCGCCCTTAGCCCCGGCGTGCCCAAAGACAACGCCCTATGAAAGCTTACACGTATATTTTGATGCTCACCTTCCCGCTCTTGCTTGCAAGCTGCGGTTCGAGCCAGAACGCTTCGAGCGGCACATACGACGATGTGTACGCCACACCCGGCGATAGCCCGGAAGAGTCAGCGTCTGCCAACGACAACACGAATTCACTGCGTCGCAATTCGATTCGCGATGCGGACTTCCCTGACCCCGACAACCCCGAGGACTACACCTCCGAGCCGGAGTTCCGTGCCGACGAAGACTACCGTAGCCGTGGGGGTGGCAACGACCCGCAGTATAACGACGAGCAGTATTCGGCCAACGTCGGCGAGAAGTCGAACTACGGCCACTACGATGGCTCGATGGAAGACCCCGATGCCTGGCGCAACGACCAAAACCCACAGGGTGGCGGTGGGCAATTCCGCGATTTTGACAACGACGACGACTTCTACTACAGCCGTCGGATGCGTCAGATGGACATGGGCTGGGGCTATGTGCCCAGCACCTGGTACGGTAACCCGCGCGTCGCCTGGCACTACAACCGTTTCCACTCGCCTTGGTACTACGGTGCCGGAAACAACTTTTACAACCCTTGGTACAACGACCCGTGGTACGACCCCATGTTTAACCCCTATGCCACAACTTGGTGTATGCCGCGTGCACGCACTGGGTGGAGTGTGGGCTTTGGCTACAATAGCTGGGGCATGTCAAGCTGGGGGATAAGCTACGGTTATGGCTGGAACAGCTGGAGCCGACCCGGCATGGGCTGGGGCTATGGTTACAATCGCCCGATGTACTACAGTTATAGTACCTGGGGATTGTACGACCCATATCGCCGCAACTGGGGGGCAACCTACAACTCGAATGTCTACAACAGTTATTACGGCCAGCGCACTCGAGGTCGTGTTTACACCAACCGCACACCCGACCGCGGACGAGGTGCCAGCATTTACAGCACACCGGGCAACGGACGGTCGAACCCGACCTACAACCAAGGGCGGGGCACGACGCAGGGTAGTCGCACGGGCCAGACCAACAGCAACGGCAGCGGTAGCGAGACCATCAACGGTGGTACTGGAAAAAATACGCCCAACCGCACGGCACCCAGCCAAGGCAGTAGTACTCAACAGAATCGTAGCACGTCGCCGAGCCGTAGCACGTCGCCGAGCCGTAGCACGTCGCCGAGCCGTAGCACGTCACCGTCTCGCAGCACGTCACCGTCTCGCAGCACGTCACCGTCTCGTAGCACGTCACCGTCTCGTAGCACATCGCCGTCTCGCA
>CAZTEZ010000496.1:0-2160 GCA_964611815.1 uncultured Bacteroidia bacterium
TTCCTGGGAGATCTTGACCGTCGTAAGCTCTGGATTGGTATCCTTGCTCGGACCGTCGCAGTCGGTATCCAGTTCGGCGTATTGATCGCCCTGCGGCACATCAACGTTGTTGAGTGTCTGCTCCGTCTGGAGTTCGAGCGACGGATTGATGTCGGTTGTACACGCGGCATTATTCAGCCATTCGATAGTCCAGCCCGGAACGGTGTCGAAGATATTCCAGCTACCCTGGACGACAGGCTCTTCGAAGCAGCCGTTCTCAACGATGTTGCCGTCGAGGTCTTCACAGATGTCGGGTGCAACATATTCATTGGTGAAAGTACAGGTGATCGCACCATCGACATGCTTGTCTGTGGTGAAGGTCACACTGGTTTCGCCAGTAGCGCCGTTGGTGCAGCTCACGCTGGAGACAAAGTTCTCGACCGGTGATTCGCTGATAGTCACTTCGGTCTGGTCTGGCAGACGACGCCAGCCGGTGTAGTCACCGTCACCCAGTTCGAAGATTTCACCGTTAACGTCGAAGTCGAACGTCTGGTTGCTGTCGTCGTTGAGAACAACCTTCTCAACCTTGACGAACGGCGCACACAATTGCGCGTTGTTCGGGTTGAACACGTGTGTGCCACCACGTTGTATCCAGTTGACTTCATCCTGGCTGATGAACTTGCGCAGCGTGTCGTTGTTGCCGTTCAGCAGCGGTAGATCGAAGGACTTCTCCTCGCCAGCAGCGAAGAAACCGAAGCTCTGCTTGCCCTGCTCGTTATACACATCGTAGCCGATGTAGCCAGCACCACCGTTGTTGACTACGCGCAGTGTGAACAGTTCGGTATCCAGATTGTAGCAGCTTCCGAATGACGGGCTTGGCGGCGGTGCCATGTTAACGACGGTGTGCGTGCAGCTTGCCTCATCACAGGTGAAGTCGTCACCCAAACCGCTGACATTGGTCCAGCCTTGCGGCAGGCCCTCTTCGACGATTTCATAGGTTTCGCCGCTGGGGACAAACAGCTTGGTGTTGTCATATTCGTTTTGAGACTGACATACCAGATCTGTATTATCGCCATAGTACGCGCACATCGCGTAATCGGCGCTGCTGTAACCTTCGATGGCAAAATCACTGTCGCCCAGTAGATCAACCGGCGGGTCAATCTCATTACCGGCGTAATCTTTCCAGACTTTCTCGATGGTTACAAGCGGATGTACACAATACGGAAGACCGTTTGACTTAGCACCCTTCAACAGACGCATCATCGGTGTATTCAGCGTGTTGTAGCGGTTGCCATACGGGCCAAATTCGTCGGACATGAAGTACGGCAGAATCAGCGGAACGATGCTGGCATTGCCAGGATCGCCGACTTTGTGCGCGAGGTGATCGGCATCAAAGAAGAGATCCCACTGCCATGCACAATCCGGCAGTTCGACCATCAACATGGCGCTTTCGCGCGGCCCCAGGATAACACCGACGTTTTCATCGCCGCCCAGGTAGGTTGCGGGGTCAGCCACATCCGGGTCCCAGTCGAACAGTTCCTGATTTTCCAGGCTACTGTCGTAGTACATCTCGTAGGATGCCATGCCGACTTCGTAGTCGCAGACGTCTGAATCGTTCCAGACTCTTGCGGTAGCCTTGCCATTTGCAACTACGACCTCGTGACGCAAATCACCACGCGGGTTGAGTGTCGTCTCATCGCAGACAGGCTCCGGCGGTTCTTCCGGCTCACAGAACCGGATGTTGGAGATGTCTGGTTGCTGGCCGCCAGTGTTTAGAGGCAGGTTATTTTTCGAAAATTCGCCGCTCTGTGAAGGCGGTTCGATCGTGGTCGTATAGTTGCCAGTGGCACCCTTTACAATGACCGATCCAACCCAGACACCGGTTGCAGATGCCCACTCACCATAGGCTTCATCAGCATCATCATTTATGATGATTTTGTCTGCGCCCTGGCCTTCTTTATATACGTAGGTGCGATTCGCAAAGTCAAACTTAGCAATCAGAGTGGTTTCACACTTGATGTTGCCACCCTGATCGCCATTGTTACCCTGTCCGGTCGCAGCAACCGGCATGGCCGATGCTAGCGTCCCAAGAATAGTGAGACAGAGTAATGCGGCTATAAGGAACGTTTTTCTTCGCAACAGGTGCAAAGAGTTTGATAGATTAAAAGCGCTCATAGTATA